>CAZMBF010000044.1:0-7370 GCA_964564365.1 uncultured Alphaproteobacteria bacterium | reverse complement strand
TGCCTCAGGATCAACTTTATACGTATACATCTAATCAGCACTTAGAGTTGGGGGCAATTGTTGAGGTTCCCTTTGGAAAACAACGTGTGTCAGGAGTCGTGTGGAATGAAACTCCGACAGACTATCGCCCTAGCTTTCAATTAAAGCCCATTGATCATATGTGGCCACTTCCACCACTATCAATAGCCACACGAAAACTGATTGAATGGGCGTCCCGCTATTATATGTCGTTCAAAGGGCATTTTGTAAAAATGACTTTAACTGGATTGCCTGACAAAGACTATACGCCTAGAAAGAAGTATGGAAACTTTGTAGAGCCCAAGGATTGTCCAAGAGACTTCCCGTTAACTCCACATCAGTCAGATGCTGTTGATCATATTCGCGGGGTGATTCGCAAGGGCGAACACTGCACGTTTTTGTTAGACGGAGTCACAGGTTCCGGAAAGACTGAAGTCTATTATGAGGCTTTGCTTGAGGCCATACGTCAAAAGCGCCAGGTCTTAATATTGTTGCCTGAAATTACGTTAACTCAGCAATGGTTAGATCGTTTTAAACATCGGTTTGGGGTTCTGCCTGCGCGATGGCATTCATCGTTGAAACAAACCGAACGATTACATACGTGGCAGCAGATTCTTAAAGGTCATGCATCGGTTGTTGTCGGTGCCAGATCTGCGTTGTTTCTGCCGTTTCAGAACTTAGGGTTGATTGTGGTGGATGAAGAACAGGATGGATCTTATAAACAAGAGGAAGGTATTCACTATAATGCCAGGGACCTGGCCGTTGTTCGATCAACCTTAGAGTCGTGTCCGCTGGTGCTAGCCTCTGCGACGCCATCGATCGAAAGTTATCATAATGCTAAAGATGGAAAATACAGGTTGCTTTCGTTAACAGAACGGTTTGGAAGTGCAGGTACTCCTACGGCTCATATTATTGATTTGCGACAGAAATCAGAGCAAGTGGGGCGAGGACAGTATGTCTCGCATTCGTTAATTCAGGCCATTGAAAACTGTATTCAACGTCAAGAACAAGCCATTTTGTTTTTGAACCGCAGGGGATTTGCCCCACTTACGTTATGTACGGAATGCGGGTACAAAGTCAGTTGTCCTGACTGTAGCGCTAATTTAGTGCATCACAGAAGCCATAGTGCTACACCTGTATTACAATGTCACCACTGTGGGCTTTCCATTAAAGCTATGAATGATTGTTCTGAATGTGGCAGCGTTGACAGCCTGCGAGAGTGGGGTGTGGGAATTGAGCGATTGACTCAGGAAGTTCAAGAAAAGTGCCCTACTGCACGCATCATGACGGTTAGCAGCGACCATATGACGCATCTTGATCACCTGGATACCTTGTATCAAGCCCTTCAACAGCATACGGTGGATATTGTGATTGGTACGCAACTGATGGCCAAAGGTCATGATTTCTCTAACGTTACACTGGTAGGGATTATCGATGCCGATGCTGGCTTTATGGCAGAAGACATCCGTGCAGCCGAGCATACGTATCAACTGTTACATCAAGTGGCGGGTCGTTGTGGTCGAGGTCACAAGCCAGGACATGTCTATATCCAAACCTTTGCACCCACATACCCAGTTATCAATGCGTTAAAGACATTTAATCGCGATGCGTTTTTACAGCTTGAATTGCAAAATCGGAAAATGGGGTATCTTCCCCCCTTTAGTCGACAAGCCAGCCTTATTGTTTCGGGTGAAGACGAAGCCCAGGTTAAGCTGCTTTGCAATCAGTTGTTTCAACGTCTACCGTCTCAAGATCAGGTCATGGTTTTTGGTCCAGCACCAGCTCCGTTATTCAAGTTGAGGGGAAAGTATCGGTATCGTTTTTTGGTGCAGGGGGCAAAACAGACGTTGTTGCAACCCTATATACAGCAATGGCTAAGCAAAGTTTCGTTTTCTAAAACCATTAAGCTAACTATTGATATCGACCCCATATCATCTTATTAGGAATGGGTGCTTTTTTACCTGGGAACGAGTAATTTGTCTTACTTGACTTCTGAGCTGGTTACAGGAATAATCAAGACAACAATGTTGATAATTTAACAAAAGGAATATATGATGGAATTGCATTTTCATTCTGAGTTTAAACCTGCAGAAAACTCTGTAGTTGTCGTGGGTATGTTTCAAGATCTTACCGTATTGAATCATGGTAATGCATTGAGTGCAGATACCTTAAAATTCGTTACAAAAGCGATTAAAGCTAAAGACTTTAAAGCGAAACCAAAGGATGTGATAGAGTTGATGGCGCCCGTCGATGTTCCGTTTAATCGTATTATTGTGATTGGCTTAGGTGAAAAAGATAAGCAAACAGACTATGAGCTTGATACGATAGGTGCCACTATGGCTGTATCTTTGATGGGTGGAAAAGAAGTGGATGGTTTTGTTCTATTCAATGGATTACCATCAGGCCAGGTTGCACACATTCTAACCGGGGCTCGTTTGCGCAGTTGGAGTTTTGATAAGTATTTTACTACCGAAAAAACAAAACCAAAGCGTGTATTTAAGGCATTGAACGTTAGCCATGAAACTATCTCAGGGGTTAAAGCCGCATATGCAGATCTTTCTGCAGTCACAGAAGGTGTGTTTCTAACACGAGATGTGGTTTCAGAGCTGCCGAATATTTTATATCCCGAAACGTTCTGTGATCGCGCTAAAGAACTGCGCCAATTGGGCGTAGAAATCGAAATATTAGGCGAAGACGAAATGCAAGACCTTGGCATGAATTCGCTACTTGCCGTTGGTCAGGGGAGTTCTCGCGAATCAAAACTATTGATTATGCGCTGGAATGGTGCGGCTCAAAATGAAGCTCCTGTTGCGTTTGTTGGAAAAGGGGTTACCTTTGATTCAGGAGGCATCAGCATAAAACCTGCAGATCGCATGCATGAAATGAAGTATGATATGGCAGGCGCTGGCGTTGTTCTTGGGTTAATGAAAGCGTTAGCTGGACGTAAGGCAAAGGTTAATGCAGTGTGTGTGGCAGGCCTTGTTGAGAACATGCCGTCAGGTAATGCGCAACGTCCGGGGGATGTATGGGTCAGTATGTCGGGTCAAACCATTGAATGTCAAAATACAGATGCAGAAGGTCGTATGGTGTTGGCAGATGCGCTGTGGTATACCCAAGACCGCTTTAAACCCAAGTTTGTGGTGGATTTAGCGACATTGACGGGTGCTATCGTTGTGGCATTAGGTCAAGAGTACGCGGGGTTGTTTTCCAATAATGACGAGCTTTCTGAGCGGTTGTTCAACGTAGGGCAGGCGTGCGGCGAAAAAGTATGGCGTATGCCTTTGGGTGAAGCTTATGATAAAGCGATTAACTCAACAGTTGCAGACATGAAAAATGTAGGAGATTCAGGCACAGGAGGCAGTATTACGGCAGCGCAATTCTTACAACGCTTTGTAAATCAATACCCGTGGGCTCATTTGGATATCGCAGGTATGGCGTGGGCAAACAAAGGCCGTGATTTATGTGCTGCCGGAGCCTCTGGCTTTGGCGTTAGGCTTTTAGATCAGCTTGTTGCAACGTACTACGAAGGAAAATAACAGATGCAAATCATTGGCTATCATCACAGTATCAGTCCCTTGGAAAAAGTACTTCCTAAGTTGCTAGAAAAGGTTTTAGCGTCAGGGCAACGTGCTGTGGTGATATCTGGCGATGAGGAGAGGTTAAAAACGATCGATACGTTTTTATGGACCTATTCAAAATCAGAGTTGATTCCGCATGGAACGGCTGAAGATGGTAATCCATCATTACAACCTGTTTGGCTAACCTGCACAGATGAAAACCCAAATCAGGCAAATGTTTTAATTGTGGTAGGCGATCTGCGACCCACGCACCTATCTATGTTTCAAAAAACGTTAATTCTTTCTTCTGAGTGGTCTGCGCATTTATCAGAATGGGCGGCAACTCAGGGTGACTTAACTGTGTGGGTAGAACAACACCAAGGTGGTTGGGTTCAACAGTCCTAAATAGGCTCCTTCGCTACGCTTAGGAGACGTTTCACTTCCCACCCCCAAGGCGCAGGTTCCCCCCTGCATGCCACTTCTCTAGTGGCATTGTGGGGTGAAAGGGCGCCGTGCAACCATGATGCAGCCACAGTTTTATTGGATCTAGCGGGAATCTTATCAAAGGGCTTAGTCCTTAAAGGGGATTAATCGAATTAAACTTTGGATACCTTTGTTAATACCATGCCCAATATAATGAATGAACTCACCCAGGGAAGATGTAGCAGACTGCCCCTGAGAAGAATAAGGCATCCAAGGGTGAACAGAATTTAAGCGAACCGTAGCTGCCACGTAATGTTCAAGGGATATTGATTCAATTCCCTGTGATCGGAACTGCTGTCTTAAGACTTGAATGGATTCCAGATACCCCTCAATGTCATGGTTTCGTTGCAGGTTTGAATGTGTGTTAGGTAGCAGTACCGAGTTATTCACCACATCGTATCCCATAAACTGAGTTGGCATATAAATGGCTAAGTCTAAAGGATTTTCTACGCGCATTGTTCGGTTTTTATTTTTATCATTATAGGCTTTTGCAGCAATTGGGCACATAATCTTTGGTGATCCAAACACAATGGTTTGAATGTCTAAATGATCATATCGGTGTTGTAAGTATTGTGTTAAATATTGCGCTAATCCTGCACCCATACTGTGGCCGTAAATATTAAATTTTTGAGTACACTTATTGAGTGTGCCACATTGTTGTTCTAGAACATGTAGGATCTTAGGAATAATGGCTGAAGATATTTTCAGAAAGCCTGCATGATATGATCCAGGTAAGAGAGATGACTTTTGAAGTGATGTTTCAAAATTGGTAATGTGAGCGGATTTTTGATTAAAATTAATTCCATGAAAGGCAATAATCACTTCAGACTCCATCGGCGTAATGATGGCACCTGCATTCGGATGTTGACAGTCATCATACACTTCAAAGGCTGTACCTTTATGTTTATGCAACAAACGCAGGGTGTCTTCATGACTGATCGAGTCAGTCGTATCTGAGTGGAGTTTGCTGAGGGCATACGATAAATTGGTGTAGCAACCTGCTAGGTAAATTTGATCAAAAATGCAAAAGTTCGAAGGAGGTGTTGTTGGTAGTGTTGTTTTGATTGCAGCTACAAACAGTTGACTCTCAATCACTTTAGATGGGTTTAGGTTAGATACTTTTTGCATTACGACCTCTGCTGAATATGACTAGCGCATTTCACACTCATACACAGTATATACCTACTTTATTTATTTTGTATGAATTTTTCTTAAGATGTATACAACTGATTGCAATATTCATATACTCTATTTATACTAAAATAAAAAAAGAGGTAGTTATGAAAATATTTCACGTATGTATGATAATTGGCTGTGGTGTGGCAATGGCGCCATTAGCAGCTATGGGGTCTAAAACTAAGCCTGCCACTGAGGTTCGCGAGCCAAAGGTTTTGCCAGAATCTACGCCGGTTTCTGCAATTTCAAATTCTTCTGAGCCTTCGAAGGCACCGATGCCTACTGCTCAGCCTGTAAAGCTGATTGAGAACACAGCAAGCGTAAATCAAAAAAATCATGATGAGATGACTGCGCCTGTGGCTGCTGCTGTGACTAAAGCAGATGATAAAGGTGATGCAAGCAAACAAACTAAAAAGTCTTCAAATAAAAAAAACGGAAAATCTAAAAAAGCGGCAAGCAAAAGAAATCAATCTAAGAAAAAATAGACTTATTCTACTAAAATATGGGAGGCTTTACTTATAGGAAGCCTCTCTTTTTATGGATTGTGGTAGATTTGTTTGAAAGACTCATCAGACGTAACTGTGATCAATGTTACATCAGGGTATGTATGTTTTAACTGTTGTAATAGAGGGTGCAATCGATTTTCATACGTCCACAGATAGGTGACTAATTTTCATGATACTCTTTCGGGGAAATTGGGGGCTCTGTCGTTGATACTGGGATTGGTTTTAGAAAAACGACGTTTGATGACTCACCACAAACACAACCATTTGGAGGGTATGAACGCAATTACGTAGTCTGCACTTGCGTAACGATCCCCTAATGATGAATTTAAAGCATTTCCATCAATAATCCACGTCGGTTGGTTGATCTATTCGGTGTGGAGTCTTAAGAAGTCTTCTTTTTTGCGTTCAACCCAATGGTCTGTAAAGAAAATCTTATCCACGTGAAAAACGGGAATATCCAGCGTTTGCGCAAGTTGAATTGCAAAAGTTGATTTGCCACTGCCAGGGCGTCCGACAATGGCGATGCGCTTAAAATTGGAAAGATCCACGTTACATCATGCGGGTTCGTAATACGAACGGCAGTATACCACCATGACGGTAATAATCAATCTCTGATTCTGTGTCTAATCGGCACAACAGCGGGATCATGCGATGTGCTCCGTCGGCATATTCGATATGTAATTCCAACTGTGAACGTGGGGTGGATAACGTGTCTAAGCCCTTAATACTAAAAGTTTCGTTACCGGTTAGATTTAAATTTTTTCGGGTTACGTCATCGGTGAAGGTTAACGGCAGAACGCCCATACCTACAAGGTTAGATCGATGGATGCGTTCAAACGATTCTGCAATTACGGCTTTGACCCCTAATAGATTTGTACCTTTTGCTGCCCAATCTCGGGAGGATCCCGTACCGTATTCTTTTCCAGCGATCACGATCAATGGGATGCTTCGTGACTTAAAGCTGATGGCAGCCTCATAAATGCTGGTGACATTTCCATCAGAATCAACCGCAAACCCACCCTGGTTTTGTGGAGTCAGTTCGTTTTGAATACGAATGTTTGCGAATGTGCCGCGCATCATGACTTCGTGGTTGCCGCGACGCGATCCGTAAGAATTAAACTCTTCAGGTGTAACGCCCTGATGTTGCAGGTATTTTCCTGCGGGAGATGATGCCTTGATATTGCCAGCAGGCGAAATGTGGTCGGTTGTAATGCTATCGCCAAACAGAGCCAAAACTTTTGCGTTTTCGATGTTATTAATCGCTGAAGGTGTGGCCTTAAACCCTTCGAAATAGGGTGGGTTTTGAATGTAGCTGCTGTCTGATTTCCAGGGGTAGAGGGCAGATGGTTGAGCATTCTACTGTTGCCATGTGTGATCACCTTTGAAGACGTCAGCATATTTGCGTTCAAATATGTGCGTTGTTAGGGTAGCATCCAAAACAGAGCGAATCTCATCATTGGATGGCCAGATGTCGTTTAAATAGACGGGTTGTCCTGTCGAGTCAACCCCAATTGGGTCATGATCAAAGTCAATGAGCGTTGTGCCCGCCAATGCATAGGCGACCACAAGCATCGGGGAGGCTAAAAAGCTGAGCTTTACTTGGGGGTGAATGCGACCTTCAAAGTTTCTG
>CAZMBF010000043.1:0-7471 GCA_964564365.1 uncultured Alphaproteobacteria bacterium | reverse complement strand
TCAAAGTCGTCTTTCTCCATTACCTCACCTACTGTAAATGTCGTATCACCTGCATGGGTAATTTCAACTTTACGCAACATTTGACGAATGATCATTTCAATGTGTTTATCATCGATCTTCACACCTTGCAAACGGTAAACCTCTTGAATCTCATTGATCAAGTAGTCTGCAAGCGCTGGAACACCTAAAACTTGAAGGATATCATGAGGAACACGATGCCCGTCCATAATGATGTCTCCACGACGCACATAGTCACCTTCTTGAACCATGACGTATTTACCTTTTGGAACCATGTATTCAACACCGGGTTGGTTTTCGTCAGCTGGCGTAATGATTATACGACGCTTGTTTTTGTAGTCTTTACCAAATGTAACCTGGCCATCAACCTCACAAATAATCGCGCAGTCTTTGGGTTTGCGTGCTTCAAACAGCTCTTCAATACGCGGAAGACCTCCTGTAATGTCACGGGTCTTTGATGTTTCCACAGGAATACGGGCTAACACAGTACCCGCACCAACTGCTTGTCCATTTTGAACGCTTAATACCGCATCTGCTGACAAGAAGTATCGAGCTTCCATACCGTTATCCAACTTAAGTGGATTGCCCTTTTCATCAACAATCAGCACACGTGGCTTTAATTTAGTACCACGAGATGTTTGCTTCCAATCCATAATCACGCGGCTTGAAATACCTGTTGATTCATCAACAGTCTCACGCACAGACACACCATCAACCAAATCCAAGAGGCTTACAAAACCTGGTTTTTCAGTGACTACTGGCAATGTGTAAGGATCCCACTCTGCAAGTACTTGACCACGCGTCGTCATATCGTTTTCTTTTACGTTTAACTTCGCACCATAAGGCAGGCGGTGACGTAACTTCTCACGATTCAAGTTGTCTAACAACAATACGTCTGTATAACGGTTCAAGACGATAAGCGCACCATCTTCACGTTGAACAAAGTGTGAATTATCAAAGGCAACTTTACCTTCAATTGGTGCTTCAACTGCTGATTGTTCAGCACTACGTTGTGCTGCACCACCGACGTGGAACGTACGTAGTGTTAGCTGTGTACCAGGCTCGCCGATGGATTGAGCAGCAATTACACCTACAGCTTCACCCACGTTCACCATCATACCCCTAGCAAGATCACGACCATAACACTTCACACATACGCCGTCTTTAGACTCACAAGTTAGAACAGAACGAATCTTCACAGCATCAATACCAGAGTTTGCGATACGTTCCATAATGTCTTCGTCCACCATCTGCGCAGCATCAAGAATTGTTTCATTCGTGATTGGGTCGACCAATGCTTCAGCTGTCACACGACCCAGGATACGATCTTCTAATGAAGCGATCACATCCCCACCATCGATGACTGACTTAACAATCAAGCCCTCGGTTGTGCCACAGTCTTCTTCAAGAACCACACAATCCTGAGCCACATCCACCAAACGACGCGTTAGATATCCAGAGTTCGCAGTCTTTAACGCTGTATCAGACAATCCCTTACGCGCACCGTGTGTTGATGTGTAGTACTCCAAAACGTTCAAACCTTCTTTAAAGTTTGAAATAATAGGCGTTTCGATGATTTCACCTGTCGTTTTAGCCATCAATCCACGCATACCCGCCAACTGACGCATCTGAGCCGCAGAACCACGGGCGCCTGAGTGTGCCATCATGTATACTGAGTTTATAGGTTTTCCTGGCTCAATCGCAGAAATACCCTTCATCATTTCTTCAGTTACTTGATCCACACACTTAGACCAAGCGTCAATCACTTTGTTTTGCTTTTCACCGCGCGTGATTAAACCATCTAAGTACAAGGTTTCATATTCAAGAACCTTTTTCTGAGTGGCTTCAACCAGACGTTGTTTAGCCGCTGGCACAACCAAGTCAGCCTTACCAAACGAAATGCCGGATTTGCCAGCATATTGGAAACCAAGGCCCATCAGCTTATCCGCGAAAATCGCCGTTGTCTTCTGGCCACAGTGACGATACACAATATCAACCAAATTGGTTGTTTCTTTTGACGTCAACGATTTGTTGATCATCTCAAACGGTAACATCTGATGCTTTGGCATGATGTTCCAAATAATCATACGGCCAGGAGACGTCTCAAAGCGCTTAGTATAAGGTTTACCTTCTTCATCTGCCAATGGAACCAATGCTTGAATTTTTGCATGCATTGAAACCGCACCTTCTGCTAATGCGTGCTCGATTTCTCCTAATGACGAGAACACCATCCCCTCGCCTTTTTCGCCCTCACGTTGCAAGCTTAGATAGTACACACCCAATACGACGTCTTTGGAGGGAACGATAATGGGGCGACCACTTGCGGGGCTTAAAATGTTGTTAGTTGACATCATCAACACGCGAGTTTCCAATTGTGCTTCAATCGACAATGGAACGTGAACAGCCATTTGGTCTCCGTCAAAGTCTGCGTTAAATGCTGTACATACCAATGGGTGTAAGCGAATCGCTTTACCTTCGATCAAGATGGGCTCAAACGCTTGTATACCCAAACGGTGAAGTGTTGGAGCGCGGTTTAACATCACTGGGTGCTCGCGAATCACTTCTTCTAAGATATCCCAAACCTCAACACGCTCACGTTCGACCATCCGCTTTGCAGCCTTTATGGTTGGCGCCAAACCGTACTTCTCTAAACGAGCATAAACAAATGGCTTGAACAGCTCTAATGCCATTTTCTTAGGCAAACCACATTGATGTAGCTTTAAGTTGGGCCCCACACAAATCACTGAACGTCCAGAATAGTCTACGCGCTTTCCTAATAGGTTTTGACGGAAGCGTCCTTGCTTTCCTTTTAACATGTCAGAGATTGACTTTAATGGTCGCTTGTTTGCTCCTGCAATCACACGACCACGACGACCGTTATCAAACAACGCATCCACAGATTCTTGCAACATACGTTTTTCGTTACGAACGATAATACCGGGGGCGCGCAATTCTAACAAACGCTTTAAACGGTTGTTACGGTTAATCACTCGACGATACAGGTCGTTTAAATCAGACGTTGCAAAACGCCCCCCATCTAAAGGTACCAATGGACGCAATTCAGGTGGAATTACTGGAACAACATCCAATACCATCCATTCGGGTCTAGAACTTGATCCGATAAAATCGTCCAACACCTTAAGTGTTTTCAAGATCTTCTTGCGCTTAACTTCTGAAGTAACTTCGTGCAAGTCAATGCGTGTTTTATCCCGCATTTCAATTAAATCAATACGCGTCAGCATCTTTTTCAATGCTTCCGCACCAATACCTGCTGTAAAGGCATCTTCACCATATTGATCCTGAGCATCAAAGTACTCTTCTTCGCTCAACAATTGATGCTTACGCAAGTCAGTTAATCCTGGATCAACCACTACATAGTTTTCGAAATACAATATGCGGTCTAAATCTTTTGCAGTCATGTCTAACAATAATGACAAGCGGTTTGGTAATGATTTCGTGAACCAAATATGCGCAACGGGAGAGCACAACTCAATGTGCCCCATGCGTTCACGACGAACCTTAGAAAGGGTAACTTCAACGCCACACTTTTCACAGATCACGCCACGGAATTTCATCCGCTTATATTTACCACACAAACATTCATAGTCTTTTGTTGGACCAAAAATACGCGCACAAAACAATCCATCTTTTTCTGGCTTGAATGTACGATAGTTAATGGTTTCAGGTTTTTTAACCTCACCATATGACCAAGAACGTATCTTTTCAGGGCTCGCAAGTCCTATACGAATAAAGTCAAAATCTTCTGTTGCGTCTGGTCTTGCAAATACCGTTTGTAAACTTTTCATCGTTCTATTTCCTTTTGAGCCTAACTGTTCAACTCGTCTTCACGTCCAAACTCCATGTTCAGACCCAAAGACTGTAATTCTTTTACCAAGACGTTAAATGATTCTGGAATACCAGATTCAAAGTTATCGTCACCGCGAATGATTGATTCGTATACTTTTGTACGGCCCGCAACATCATCCGACTTAATCGTCAACATTTCTTGTAGTGTATGTGCGGCACCATACGCTTGCAGAGCCCAAACTTCCATTTCTCCGAAACGCTGTCCACCAAATTGAGCTTTTCCGCCCAATGGCTGTTGCGTCACCAAACTATAGGGTCCAATCGAACGCGCATGAATCTTATCATCCACTAAGTGGTGAAGTTTCAACATATACATACATCCAACCGTAGCAGGACGATCAAAGTATTCACCTGTGCGACCATCAATCAAACGAACTTGCCCTGTTAATGGTAACTTAGCCTTTTCAAGCATACGATCCACATCTGATTCTTTTGCTCCGTCGAATACTGGCGTTGCCATAGGCACACCCTTTTTCAACTTCATCGACATTTCAATCACATCTTCATCAGACAGCTTGCTAATTGTGTTCTGATATTCTTCTTTTTCGTAAATATCTTCTAAGAATGAACGCAATTGTTTAATGTTGTCGTGGTTTTCACGATACGATTCAACGGCTTCGTTAATTTGCTTTCCAAGCGCCATTGACGCCCAACCCAAGTGAGTTTCCAAAATCTGACCCACGTTCATACGTGATGGCAAACCTAATGGGTTGAGGATAATGTCCACAGGTGTTCCGTCTTCTAAGAATGGCATGTCTTCTAATGGAACAACCTTAGACACAACACCTTTGTTTCCGTGACGTCCAGCCATCTTATCGCCAGGTTGTAGCTTACGCTTAACAGCCAAGAAAACCTTAACCATTTTCAATACGCCAGGTGCAAGTTCATCACCTTGCTTTAGCTTTTCAACTTTTTCTTCAAAGCGCTTTTGCAGCTTGTCTAACGTCTCATCCTGCGCTGCCTTCATTGCTTCAATGTCATGCATAAGTGCTTCATCATCCACAACCAACTGACGCCACAGCCCTTTTGTCATGCTAGACAATAACTCTTCTGTAACAATATCGCCTTTCTTAAGGTTTTCAATGCTCTTTGGACCTTTAATAACAGCCTTACCCATTATCATGTCTTTTAAGCGACTTGAAAAGTTACGCTCAAGAATATCGCGCTCAGCATCACGATCGTTTTTCAAACGTTCAATTTCAGCCAATTCAATTGCCATTGCGCGTTCGTCTTTATCTATGCCACGGCGTGAAAACACACGAACATCAACCACCGTACCATACACCCCTGGCGGAACACGCAAGGATGAATCACGTACGTCAGATGCTTTTTCACCAAAAATTGCGCGCAGTAGCTTTTCTTCAGGCGTTACGGGCGATTCTCCCTTTGGCGTCACACGACCCACCAAGATATCTCCTGGCTTAACTTCTGCACCAATTGCGATAATACCTGCTTCGTCAAGGTGCTTTAAAGCTTCATCGCTGACATTTGGAATATCACGTGTAATATCTTCGTTACCCAACTTTGTATCACGAGCCACAACTTCATATTCTTCGATATGAACCGACGTGTACACGTCATCACGCGAAATACGCTCAGAGATAATAATCGAGTCTTCGAATGTGTAACCATGCCATGACATAAACGTCACCAGAACGTTACGACCCAATGCCAACTCACCCATTTCTGTGGCTGGACCATCGGCAATCACGTCACCTTTTTGAACGATTTCACCCACTTTAACCAATGGTTTTTGGTTAATACATGTGTTGTGGTTTGAACGTTGGAATTTAGATAAGTTGTAAATATCAACGTTTGTATCTGAGGCCGACGTATCACCTGTTGCTCGAACCACAATACGATTCGCATCTACTTGGTCAATAATACCAGAGCGCGCAGCTTTAACCACAGCGCCAGAGTCCATCGCAACGATCTTTTCCATACCCGTTCCAACCAATGGTGCTTCGCACTTTAACAATGGCAGGGCTTGGCGTTGCATGTTTGATCCCATCAACGCACGGCTTGTATCGTCGTTTTCAAGGAATGGAATTAAGGATGCCGCAACCGAAACAATCTGCTTTGGCGATACGTCCATAAAGTTAACGTCTGTCGCAGGTGCGTTAAGAAAATCACCTTTCTTACGACACAATACGAAACTTTCCGCAAACGTGTTATCATTTGTTAATGGAGAGCTTGCCTGAGCAATTGTATATTTTTCTTCTTGTATTGCAGAAAGATATACGATCTCGTAAGAAACCTTACCATCCGTAACTTTTAGATAGGGTGTTTCAATAAATCCATAATCATTAATGCGAGCAAATGTCGCCAATGAGTTAATCAAGCCAATGTTTGGACCTTCAGGTGTTTCAATTGGACAAATACGACCATAGTGCGTTGGGTGTACGTCACGAACTTCAAACCCTGCGCGATCTCGCGTCAAACCACCTGGCCCTAAGGCTGACAAACGACGCTTATGCGTAATTTCAGACAATGGGTTGGTTTGATCCATAAACTGCGACAACTGTGACGATCCAAAGAACTCACGAATCGATGCCGCTGCTGGTTTTGCATTGATGACATCATTTGGCATCAAGTTTTCAATTTCTAACGAGCTCATACGCTCTTTAATCACACGCTCAATTCTTAGTAATCCACTCCGATACTGGTTCGCCAACAATTCGCCCACTGAACGCACACGACGGTTTGATAGGTTATCGATATCGTCGATTTCACCACGCCCATCTTTTAAATCTAACAATTTCTTAACGATCGATAAAATATCTTGACGCGTTAGAACTCTTAGGTCTTCAGAAAGATCAACGTCTAAACGTCCGTTCAGCTTCACACGACCCACAACCGATAGATCATACTTATCTTCTTCAAAAAACA
This sequence comes from uncultured Alphaproteobacteria bacterium, assembly GCA_964564365.1. Taxonomy (GTDB): domain Bacteria; phylum Pseudomonadota; class Alphaproteobacteria; order UBA6184; family UBA6184; genus Bodonicaedibacter. The sequence continues at coordinate 697 of CAZMBF010000043.1, read as the reverse complement.
AACTTTGGAAAATTGCATCGGCTGTTTCAAGGGTTGGTGGCTCACCAGGACGCAATACGCGATAAATATCCAACAATGCATCAGCTTTGCTCATATTACGATCAGACATTAACGTGTTACGCAAATACGGGCCCATACTATGGTTATCAATCGCAAGTGTTGGGATCTCTTTAATTTTGTTTTGATTAAACAAATCCAGCATCTTTTCAGTGATTTCTTCACCCGCGACAGCAATCACTTCGCCAGTATCATCAGATGTCATATCTTTTGAAACAAAACGACCCAATAATTCTGGTTCTGCAATGCGAATTTCTGCTAGACCTTCTTCAGCTAACTTCTTAGCAACTCGCTGTGAAATCTTAGTACCCTTTTCAACAGCAACCTCACCCGTTGCCGCATTAATTAAATCTTCTACTAAACGCTCGCCCTTCCATTCATCTGGAACGAAAGCAGTCTTCCAAGCACTTTTAACACGTTGAAACATTCTAACTTGATAGAAATGATTTAACAGTTGCTCACGCGTAAAGCCCTCAGCTTCTGCTGGATCAAACTCTTCACCACGCGCTAACTTTTCATGACGTTTTGCTTCTGTAGCTTCGTTATCTAAAGCTAATAAAAATGTCGTAGCAAGCAATTTGCGACGACGATCAATTCTTACATATAAGGCATCTTTTGGATCAAATTCAAAATCCAGCCA
>CAZMBF010000042.1:0-7543 GCA_964564365.1 uncultured Alphaproteobacteria bacterium | reverse complement strand
TTAACTTCTTCTTTTTCACGGCGCAATGATTTCAAATCACCTTCGTGAATCACAACGTTATCACGAATCAAGCGCACTTTACAGCCACGCTTAACCGTACCGCTTGTAATCATACAGCCCGCAATCTTACCTGAGCCCGTAATGTTGAATACCTGACGAATTTCCGCATAACCCAAGAAGTTTTCTTTTAAGTCAGGTGATAACAGACCCGACATTGCCTTCTTAACATCATCAATTGCTTCGTAAATGATTGAGTAATAACGAATATCAATCCCGTTACGAGTCGCGGCTTCTTTTGCTTGCGGCGTTGCACGCACGTTAAATGCAATGATCATGGCATTTGACGTGTTTGCTAAGCTGACATCACTTTCGGTGATTCCACCCACACCCCCGTGCATTACACGCACAGATACTTCTTCATGTTCAACTTTCATCAAGCTTGTTGAAATAGCTTCTAATGACCCATGAACATCTGCCTTAATGATCACATTCAAAGATTGATGCTTACCATCGGCATCCATCGTCAACAATGAACGCTGTTGTTGAGACATCACCTTGTTGCGCTCATCTTGGTATTTCTGACGGTAACGCTCTGCAATTGACTTAGCCTGGGACTCATTATCAACCACCAGGAATTTATCGCCCGCAATTGGAACCCCACCAAAGCCCATAACTTCTACTGGTGTACCTGGTCCCACAGATTTCACAGATTGCCCATAACTGTCCATTAACACACGAATACGGCCTGTTTCTGCACCGGCAACAAACAAATCGCCGATTTTTAATGTTCCGCGCTGAACCAATACAGTTGCAATAGATCCACGTCCTTTTTCTAGACGCGCTTCAACAATTGTTCCATCTGCTGCACGATCGGGGTTTGCTTTCAAATCCATCATCTCGGCTTGTAACAGAATCGTTTCTTCTAACTTTTCTAACCCAAGCTTTTGTTTCGCCGATACTTCAACGGCCAAAATATCACCACCAAAGTCTTCAAGAACAATTTCATGCAACAACAACTCATGACGCACCCGCGCTACATCTGCGCCTGGCTTATCGATCTTGTTAATTGCAACGATAATCGACACCCCAGCAGCCTTCGCATGATTAATAGCTTCGATCGTTTGCTCTTTAATCCCATCGTCCGCAGCAACAACTAACACAACTATATCCGTAACGTTAGCCCCACGTGAGCGCATCTCACTAAATGCTTCATGGCCTGGCGTATCAATGAAGGTAATCCGCTTGCCGTTATTTAACGTAATCTGATACGCACCAATATGCTGAGTAATACCCCCAGCTTCCTTTGCTGCCACGTCAGTTTGACGCAACGCATCTAACAACGAAGTCTTTCCATGATCCACGTGCCCCATAATTGTAACCACCGGCGGACGAGGCAACAAGGTTGCGCCTTCATCTTCTTGTCCAAGGATATCGCGCTCAATATCTTCATTTCCAACGCGCTCAACCTTATGGCCGAACTCACCAATAATCAACTCTGCCGTATCGGCATCAATGATTTGGTTGAAAGAAACCATCATGCCCATTTTCATTAGGGCTCTTACAACATCCACACCCTTTTCAGCCATGCGGTTTGCAAGGTCTTGCACAGAAATAACTTCTGGCAACTGCACTGTTTTAATCACTTTTTGAAGTGTCCCATCCTCGAAAGCCTTACGTCGTTCTTTTTCACGCGCACGCTTTATTGACGCCATGCTGCGCTTTTTTGCGCCCTCATAGTTTTCATCCATTGCCGTGTGAACATTAACCTTTTTCGTTTGTCTACGCTCTGTATCTCGAACCACACGGGGCAAAGGCATATTGCGCTTCTTAGCCGCTGCTCGCTCTTCTTCATCCCCTTCTTCTGACCCGCGCTCTTTAGGCTTTACAACCTCTTTAAGAACGGTTTCTTTTACTGGAGCGTCAACGTTTGTTAACTCTGCCTCAACCTCTTCTGGTTCGACTGAATGAGAAACAATTTGAGGAATAACTGGTGCGTCCTTCACCTCTACCGTCTCTTTTTGAGCTTGCATTAAAGCTTGCAATCGCGCTTGAATCTCTTCCGTATTCAGATTGCCCGACAACTTTTCTTCTAAAGACGGCTCTTTTGGTTGACCAGGCCCTCTACGCTTTTTCACTTCTACCACCACAGATTTACTGCGTCCATGTGTGAAGCTTTGTCGCACACGATCTCCATCCGCCCCACCCGCCTTCGATAAATCTTTCGAAAGCGTTAGCGGCTTACGCTCTTTAGGAGAATTGTCGTTATTGTCAGTCATGTAAAACGTTTCCTCTAAGTTGTTGCTGCATTAAGATGATACCGAAACATCGTCTTGTGACCATAGTTTGCGTGCGCGCATGATTAAGTCAGATGCTTTGCGGTCGGTGATCGAACTTGGAAGCATCTCAACCAACTCATCTGTTGCAAGACCCGCAAAATCATCCACACTCTTAATGTCATTTTTTGCCAGTGCAATATAGTCACTCAAATCTAACTCCGGCAAAAATGCCACTAATTCATTTGATCCATTTAATGCATCATATTCTTTTTTAAAGTTTGCTTCTTGCTGAATAACAAACTGCTTACTACGATTCTGCAATTCTACCGCAATATCTTCATCAAACCCTTCGATGGACTTTAACTCGTCTACATCAATCTCTGCGATTTCTTTAACGCTTTCAAAGCCTTCACCCACCAATAAGTGAGCAATCACAGAATCTACATCTAATGCGTCAATAAATGTTTGGGATAACTTCTTATAACGCTCTGCACGCTTTGCTTCAGCATCTGAAGATGTCATCACTTCAATCTGCCACCCTGTTAGCATCGACGCCAACCTTACGTTCTGTCCACGTCGGCCAATCGCGATACTTAATTGGTCGTCGGGCACAATCACTTCAATACGCTTATTGGCCTCATCCAGAATAACGCGCTCTACTTCTGCAGGCGCCAATGCATTGACGATGGTTGTCGCAGGATTAGCCGACCATGAAATCACATCGATCTTTTCACCTTGCAATTCATCTACCACTGCTTGCACACGACTTCCACGCACACCCACACAACTTCCCACTGGATCAATGCTAGGATCCGATGTATACACAGCTACTTTTGCACGACTACCAGGATCACGCGCGACGCTCTTTATCTCAATCACACCGTCATAAATCTCGGGCACCTCTTGAGCAAAAAGCTTTGCTAAGAAAATTGGATGAGTACGTGACAACAATACTTGCATTCCACGATGGTCATTCTTAATGTCCATAACGTATGCACGAATTCGATCGCCCGGCCTAAAACTTTCCCTGGGGATCATTTCTTCGCGGCGCAAAAAGGCTTCGATCTTGTTTAAATCAATAACAACACCACTAAAGTCCGAGCGCTTTACAACACCACTTACCACCTGATGAATCTTATCTTTAAACTCATCAAACTGCTTCATTCTTTCAGCTTCGCGCACCTTATTGTAAATAACTTGCTTTGCAGTTTGAGCCGTGACACGGCCTAAATTGATAGGAGGCAGAGATTCACGAACAATAGAACCTACTACAGCTTCTGGGTTTTTCTTGTGGGCATCTTCTAAAGAAATTTCTGTATAAGGGTCCATTACTTCTTCTACAACATTGTGGCACAAAAATAAGGAGATATCTGCAGTTTGACGATTTATTCTGGCCTCAATCTCATACTCAATGCCATACTTTGCACGAGCAGCCTTACGAATCGCTTCTTCTACCGCGATATAAATTTCTTCCGCGTTTAATCCTTTTTCTTGAGCAACCGCATCAATTACTTGAATTAATTCAGGTTTCATTTCTGCTCTTTCCTCTCTCTCATTTTTAATTCAATCATATAGTCCAGGTCTAACTTACCTTTAGAAATTTCTTCAAAAGGAATTGCTACTACATCTTCCAATAATGGAACTTCTGAGCGAATAAACACTTCAGATTCAGCAACCTGCTCTATAAACCCTTTAAACTTCTTCGAACCTTCAAAGGGCACCTGCGTTTGCACGTTCACTTTATACCCCACAAAGCGACGATAATCTTTCATATCAATCAATGGGCGGTCAACTCCGGCAGAGCTTACCTCTAACATATAGGCCTTATGGATCGGATCTTCAACATCTAAATGTGTAGACACAGTTCGATTTGCTCGCATACAGTCTTCTACAGTCACTGGAACGAAATCTAACCGCTCGATTAATATTTCTAACTTAGGTTTATCATTTTCAATAAACCGAATTTGAACCACTCCAAAACCCAAACTATTTAAAGGGGCTTCAATAATATGTCTAATTTTTGCGTTTAAACTCATTCACTTCTCTTAAAAATAAAGGTGAGCGCTAACGCTCACCTATGCTAGATTATTAACTGAACCGTTACAACCCTTAACGTGAGTAGAACTCGATCACGAGATGTGGCTCCATTTGAACTGGATATGGCACATCTTCAAACTTAGGCGTTCTTAAGAACTTACCTTTCATATGCTTGTGATCAGCCTCAATATAATCAGGTACATCACGCTCGTTAGACTTCATAGCGGTTTGAACAATTAAATTCTCTTTAAATGATTCTACCAATACAATCTCATCCCCATCAGATACTGCGAATGAGGGAATATTTACGCGCTTACCGTTAACTAACACGTGACCGTGGTTCACAAACTGACGCGCAGCAAACACTGTCGGAGCAAACTTCATGCGATAAATTACCGCATCCAAACGACGTTCTAACAAGTTGATTAAATGCTCACCAGTATCACCGCGACGACGCACTGCTTCCTCGAAATAACGACGAAAACGACGCTCGCTTACATTTCCATAATACCCTTTTAACTTTTGTTTAGCCATTAGCTGAATTGCATAGTCTGTGGGCTTTTTACGATTCTGGCCATGTTGACCAGGAGCGTAGTCACGTTTATTTACCGGACTCTTGGCACGTCCCCACAAGTTAACGCCTAAACGACGGTCAATCTTATATTTACAATTAATACGCTTTGACATCGATCCTTACCTAGTTTTATAATTTCCTAATCCAAACGAATTTTGGGATTTTTCAAGACCGAATTTGCACTTTTTAACGCGAATTGTCAACTGTTATTCTTATATTGTGTAAAACAAATTAAGTTAACTATATGTTAATCTATTAACGATATCCTGAGCGTAAGATATATAATTTGTGTGAGATGTTATGAGAAACAAAATATTTAATATGTTCGCATTAGCGACCCTCTTGTCCCTAATTACTAACGTTAGCTTTGCTAAAGCTGCCTCAGAGGCAGACAAAGCAACCGAAGCTCCTGCGTCTGAAAAACTTGATCAACATGGTGACGATCTGGACCCTGCAAACCCAAAATCTTCGGATAGAAATCTGATCACCGGCTGGTTTGATATGGAACCCTACTATGTCATGAACAAAACCGAAGGAGGGATGGAGCGTTTAACAGGTCTTGATGCAGAGCTTGTCCGCGCCATTGTGAAGGCCGTTGATTACAATGCTGATTACCATTTCATTCAATGGGGTGACCAAATCAACAATCTTAAAAATGGCACCCAACATTTTTCAGCCGCCGCCACAAAAACCGAAGAGCGCAAAAGCTTCGTATACTTTTCAGACCCTTACCGTAAAGAAGAAAACTCTTTCTACGTACGCAAGGGCGAAGCTTATAAATACTCGTTCAATACTGGTGATATGAAGGGGTTTTTAGAAGAAATAAAACGAAACAAGAGCAAAGTGGCAATTTTGCGCGGAATGGTCTTTGCGTCCAATGAAATTAATAAATTCATCGCAGACCCAAACAACAAACAATATTTCGTAGAAGCACGAAGCATTTTCGAAAGTATTGACCTTTTGTTAAAGGGAACAGTGGATGCTGTTATGGATGATCGTATCTTAGCTTCCACCGCTATTTGGCGTACAAAGAACTCCAGCACTATCGAAGAAGTTTATCTAGGTATTGGTACGCCCATTCACCTGATGTTTAGTAAAAAACTTGCTTCACCCGCATTAGTTGAAGAAATCAACAAAGGAATCAAAAAAATTAAGGACGATGGTACGTATTCTCGAGTTGTAAGCGAATACCTCTTCCCTGTATTGATTCTCCAAACAATCGAAAAACCTTGGTTCTTCTTCTTAGAAGCATTTGCGATCATGGCGCTGGTAATATCCGGACTTCTGATCGCCTATCGCGAACGATTCAATGTTTACGGAACCCTTATGATCGCGTTTGTGTCCATGAGTGGTGGCATTATTCGTGACGTGCTAGTAAACAGACCGAAATTAGGCCTTATCTTAAGCCCCATCTATGCTATCTCGATATTAATCGCAGTGTTAGCTGGGTTTATCTTGGTCTGGGGATATCAATTGTTGTTTAAACACTCTGTCCAAGATGAAAACCTTTCGGTCTTAAAGGAACATAAAGCGCGCTTAGCCCACATACGTGGCTGGCTAATTGATTTACTGGATGCCTTTGGACTTGCTGCATACACTGTAACCGGCGTGATCATTGCCTTAACATCTCAATTGGATCCATTATGGTTATGGGGCCCGATCTTGGCCGTTTTAACCACAACGGGTGGAGGCATTATGCGAGATGTTATTCGTGGCCAAAAAGACATCCCTACCCTAAAAGATGACTTCTATGGCGAAATCGCAATTATCTGGGGACTTATTCTATCGCTAGCATTAAGTTGGAATGCTGAAATGATGTCTCCGGAAGATATGTTCAAATGGATCGTCTTTGTGGTTATCGGAAACTTTATAACACGAATGTTCGTAAGATTTATTGATTTCAGAGGGCTCCGCTTTAACCTTAAAGGTTTAGACTAACCCCCAAACAACTTTAAAACATATTTCAATAGGAGCTTCAGGCTCCTATTGTAATTTCAAGCATATTCCATAGAGAATCCCTCGCTTTTTTAATATTTTTATTGACTCAAACATAATTTTTCGTCATCTGTATCATGGGGAAAAAAGGGTTAAAGGATGAATTATCGCCATAGTTACCATGCCGGTGGAGCCTGTGATGTTGTGAAACACTCATTGCTTGTGGGGGTTTTAAAGTCATTTCAAGACAAAAACAAACCGTACGGGGTGTTAGATACCCACGCAGGAACAGGGCTTTACTATTTAGATAGCGAAGAATCCGCCAAGACCTATGAGTACGAACAAGGTGTTAAGCAAATTTGGAAAACAAAGCCTACGCACCCCATACTGCAAACTTATCTAAAAACCATTCAAGCCTTTAATACCGATGGTATTTTAAAGTACTATCCAGGATCCCCCCTGATTGTTGATCGCTTTTTAAGTGATGCAGATCAGCTGATTTGTGCGGAGCTTCACCCAGAGGATGGGAAAAGTCTAAAGAACACCCTTAAACATCAAAAACAGATCTCGGTACATGTACAAGATGGGTATTTAGCGCCCAAGGCATTCTTACCATTTGCACAAAAAAGAGGCATCGTTTTAATTGACCCTCCATTCGAAGAGAAAAACGATTTCGACCGTATGACTGATGCATTAAAAGAAGGCTTAGTCAAATTCCCCC
>CAZMBF010000041.1:0-7717 GCA_964564365.1 uncultured Alphaproteobacteria bacterium | reverse complement strand
TATGTCAACGGCTATCACTAAAATTATGGAAGATCCTGATAAACGTGAAAACTTACAAAAGTCATTGACTGAATGTACCAGCACCTTAGCTGACTATATTTTAAAAAGGATGCAGGGTGAAAGTGTAGATGCACCTATTAAATTAGAAAGTCGTGATAAGCGTTTTCATCATGAACAATGGGATAGTAATATCTTTCTTGATATTATGAAACACTCGTACTTAATGTACTCTCAGTGGTTTGATCAAACACTTAACGATTCTGATATCGAGCTTGATCCAGAAGAGAGAAAAAAACTACGTTTTTATACCCGGCAAATTATACACTCAATGGCGCCCAATAATTTTGCTTTTTTAAACCCCTCTGTTGTGGAAGAAGCGCACAAAACAGGTGGCGCAAGCATGGTGAAGGGATTTATAACCATGTGGGAAGACCTTCAAAAAGGTAAAAACCCAGACATGACTAATATGAGTCACTTTAAGCTTGGGGAGAATATCGCAACAGCAAAAGGGGCTGTTATATTTAGGAATGAATTGATTGAGTTGATTCAATACACTCCAACGACAGAAAAGGTCTTTAAACAACCGATGTTAATAGTTCCACCATGGATAAATAAATACTATGTGTTTGATTTGTCTGAAGAGAAATCAATGGTTCAGTGGTTGCTTGATCAGGGTAGAACAGTTTTCATTATTTCTTGGGTTAATCCTGATTCGTCACACCGTTATAAAACAATTGAATCATATGTGCTTGAAGGACCAAAAGCCGCGATCGAGGCGATTCAAAACATAACAGGCGAAAAACAAGTGGATGCTATGGGGTATTGCTTAGGAGGCACTTTATTGGTGTGTCTAGCTGCGTATTTTTCAACCGTGAATCGCAACGATATCTCCACTCTAACGCTTTTAACTACGTTATTAGATTTCTCAGATGCGGGTGATCTTACAACCTTTATGAGCGAAGATTATGTGTGTAAGATTGAAGCGCTTATGCAACCAAAAGGATATCTGGATGGCATGGTGATGGCGCGTACATTTAATATGTTGCGCCCGTCAGAGTTATTTTGGTCGTACGTTGTAAACAATTACTACATGGGCAAAGATCCTGCGCCATTTGATTTTCTGTATTGGAATTCTGATAATACAAATATGCCAGAGGCTATGCACAGTAATTTACTACGCTTTTTCTATCAGCAAAATCGTTTAACAAAAGCCGGGGAATACACAGTAGATGGAGAAGGCGTTGATCTATCAAAGATTAATCTACCCATCTATATGATGTCAACTAAAGAAGATCATATTGCCCCATGGAAGGCGGCTTATAGTGGTGTTGCCTTAATGAAGAATGCAAAAATTGATTTTGTATTGGGCGGGTCTGGCCATGTGGCGGGGGTGATTAATCATCCTTCAAAAGAAAAGTATGGCTATGCTTTAAACGATAACTTATCTTTGTCTGCGGATGAGTGGCAGGAAAAGTCCGTGGAGCATAAAGGATCTTGGTGGGTTCATTGGCACGAATGGTTGGTGTCAAAGAATAAAGCTACGGTGCCAGCAAGGTCTGTTGGGGGTGATGATTATCCTATATTATGTGATGCGCCAGGAACATATGCTGTGAAATCATGTGAATAATTATGTTGGCAGACACTAAAGGCGTGCTATAATCCGATTGCTTTTGGTGGTATTAAGATGAGCAACATTCAAAAATCAGTAGTCGAATCAGCGTCAGACGTTTCAAGCGTTAATCCAAATGACTCACGGAAATGCTGTTCCTTTATACAGGCTATGCTTATTAATGCTCTAACCTGTGTGGTGTTAGGCGTGGTTGGGTGGTATGGCTTTGTTAGTACATACTTAGATTCATTAGAAAGCCAAGTAATAAGCACGATGAATGCGGTACATGATGTGGTTCCGGTGTCAGAGATTAGAGCCCTGCAACAAAGTGTTGAATCATTGTCGTATAAAATCAATGAGCTTGAGAAGAAATCAATAAGAACTCAAGAAATTAGGGCGCAAGTTCAGGCTATTGAATCAAATCTTAAAGAACTTAATAGTGAAAAACAAAAAGATTCCTCTGCTGCAAAAAATGATCAAGTATGGCAAAAATCTTTGGTTGAGGCTATTAACATGGGGCGTCCATTAGCGCAGCTTCGACAAAATAGCACTATTCCCGAACAGATTCGCGAGCAAATGATGGGGGTGGATTTTATTCCCACATATAAAAATATTTCGGAGACATGGTCAGCCCTTCGAACAAACATTAAGTTCAAAGACGTATCAGCCCAAGTGAATACAAGAGTGTCTTTAGGGTGGTGGGATGGCTTTAAAGTTTTTTTTAAAAGTATCTTTAAAGTGCAGCGCTTAACAAAAGATAACTTAACACAAGAAGAGGTGTTAGTAAGAGATGTCGACCGTATGTTGATTGAAAAGGATATTGAGGCCTTGCTTCAACAGCTTTCTCATTCTATGGATCGTTTTGATGCAGCGTCTGAACGTCAGGTGAAAGAGTGGGTAAAAAAACTAGACATTTACCGCAAGGGCCAACTAATTATCAATATGGTGAAAGCTTAAATGATTAAGTCAGTACTGAAGTTATTGCTGCTGTTATGTGTTGGGGCTGTTGTTATATTTACATACCAAACCCAAGGGTATGTTGATATTCGTTGGCAAGATGTTTCCATTTCAATGAAAATTGGAACATTTATTTTAGTTCTTTTGTTTGGGATGTGGGTGCTGTTTTATCTGTTTTCCTTTATGAACTATCTTAGTCAACTTGCAACGCATTTAAAGAAATATTGGAAAACGCGACATGAGTCTGAAGGGCAACGGAACATTGAAGAAGCGATATCAGCGATGGCAGGCGGTATTCCGCATGTTGCATTAAAAAAGGCTCGTAAAGGAGCTGAGCTTTTAAAAACCCCCATGGCTAGGTGGGTTTATGCCTTTGTATCAAAAGAAAATGGAGCGCCAGTTGATGAGGCTCTGTTAGGCGGACTTATAAAATCCCAAAGTTTTGGCTTGGCTGGTTATAGATTGCGCATCGAACACATGTTGCATCAGCGTGATCATGTCACCATAATTTCAGAGATTGAATTAGCTCTTGAACGCTATCCTAACGCCACTTGGCTGTTAGAGGTTTTATTCAAAATCTTAATTCGCTCGCAAGATATTAAGCGAGCCATCGAAGTCGCAAAAAAGCTAAAACAGCTGACGCATGTGGATGCAGATTCAAAAATGGCATTCTGTTATTTATTACAAAGTCGATCTGAAACAAATGTTGATCAAAAACTGAAATGGTTACAACATGCGTTTGAGCTAGAAAAAACAAGCGCCACAATTGGTTTTGAACTGTCTAGAATCTATCTGAAGGATGGTCGGATCAAAAAGGCACAGACTGTTATCGAAACTGTGTGGCGGTATTCTCGACAAGACGATTTAGGTGACCTATATCTTCAAACACTTAAAGACTTAAACTCTGAAGAAAGACTGAAAGGTGCTTTAAAACTCCTTGAAATATCTAACGCAAGTATCGAGGGATATATCGTTGTGATTAAGGCGTGTCTAGAATCTGAGTTTTATCAAAAGGCGCGCTATTATCTAGAAAAAGCAATTCATGCGAACAGGGGGATGTCTTATCGCTTGTTTAAGCTAAGAGTTGAGTTGACTCAAAAAGATTTAGCCGAGAAAATAGATTACCCCCTGTGGATTGGGCAAGTAGCATCAAGTAAGAAATTTGAGGGATGGAAGTGTGCTAATTGTAGAGCCGTATTTTCCCAATGGGAGTCCGAGTGCTTGCGGTGTGGCGAGGTTAATTCTTGCTTTTGGAAAGGTGAGCACGAACACGAAAATAACTTTTTTGCAATCAAAGGAAATTGATACAAATGAAAAATATAATGTATACTAAACCAAGTTGTCCATACTGCGTCAAAGCAGAAGGGGTCTTGAAACACAATCAAATTCAGTATGAATTAATCGATATTTCCGCAGATACTGCGTTGGTTGAAGAAATGATTCAACGGTCCGGTGGACGAAGAACAGTGCCTCAAATCTTTATTAATGATACCCACGTTGGTGGGTGTGATGATTTAGAGGCATTGTATTTGTCGGGGGGATTAGATACACTGTTAAAAAAGTGATTTTAAATAATGAAAAAAATCGGACTTATGACAAGTGGGGGAGATTGCTCAGGCCTTAATGCTGCTATACGTGCAGTCACATTAAGAGCGTGCGATCTTGGTATTCAGGTTTTAGGGTTTCGTCAAGGGTCCATAGGCTTATTAAATCGTGACTATACCAATCTAACTCCTAAAAAAGTATCCTATGATTTTTTAGTCAAGGGTGGCTCTGCTTTGGGGGCGATTAATAAGGGTAATCCCTTTCAATATTTAACCGACGATGGCGTTCATATAGATGTTACCGCAGAAATAGCAGCTTCATATAAAGCGTTAGAGCTAGACGGCATTATTTCTATTGGTGGTGATGGTAGCTTTTCGATTATGAACTCATTAATGAAAAAGTTTGATATCAAAGTTATTGGTATTCCAAAAACGATCGATAATGACTTATCGTGTACAGATTATGCGATTGGACACTCAACAAGCGTTCAGGTTATTACCGATTGTATAGATAAGTTACAAACAACCGCTGAAAGCCATCAACGTATAATTGTTGTGCAAGTCATGGGGCGTGATGCGGGTCATTTGGCCCTATCTGGTGGAATTGCGGGAGGTGCGGATATCATTTTGATTCCCGAGATTTCATATTCAATGAGTATTATTGCGACGCACCTTAAAAAGGTATACCGCTCACAAAAGAAGTTTGCGGTAATCGTTGTTTCTGAAGCGATTAAAACACTAGACGGAACATCTGTTATGGTAATGGATGAAATGAATAATCGACCACGTTATGATGGTTCAGCCACATATATTGCAAAGCTTATTGAGCAACACACAGGCTTAGAAACGCGACCTGTGGTGTTGGGGCATTTGCAAAGAGGGGGCAGTCCTGATGCCTTTGATCGAGTTCTTGCAGCCCAGATGGGTGTATATGCGGTAGATCTAGCTCTACAGAATAATTTTGGTCAGGTTGTTGTGTTTCAAAACAATTCAGTTGCGCATGTTCCAATGGAGCAAACGATTAATACGTATAATCAAGTTAATATTCATGGACATTTAGTGCATACAGCGCGAGGTTTAGGTATTTGCTTGGGAGATGCCTAATAGTTAAATCCTTAATAAGGTTGGTTGCGATATGCGTTACCATGCAAGGTTTTCTTGGGTGTGTTTGTGGATCTTCGCAATCATCAATTGTTTCTGTGCAGACAGGTGAACATCCAGAATTCATAAGACTTTCTTTAACCTGGCCTGGTCCGGTTAATTTTGATTATATTCGAACAGTTAATGGATTTGAGGTTAGATTTTTTCGTAAAGCTGAGCTGTTATTAGATCGGGTGATTTCTATATTTCCAGGGAGTTCTTATAAACAAGAAAGAGATCAAACAATCTTAACAATTCGTACAGCGCCTAATCGAAATTTTGTTGCTAAGTCATATGAAAATATTACCTATCTAGATATATATAAAGAGGGGGCAAAAGAGCCTGCACTCATTCCTCACCCGGCTCTAAAGTCTTCAAAGCCAACTGTTGATAAGAAAGAAGGCATAGTACAAAAGACCACAGAAGTAGATTTGCAAAACTTGTTTAGAAAGGTTGCAGATTATTTAGGCGGATTAAAGCCAGGAATTCAATCTACAGTTGTTTCGGTTGGTGAGACTGGATTGTTGTTTAAGTACTCAGATGCAATAGCAGTGTATGAACTTGAAGGAAAGACGTATGTCGTTATTTTAAAAGATGAGTACCCTGTCTTTGAAAAACAGCTGGAAGAAAAGTATACTATTCACCTAATAAAACTAAATGGTGCCTTTGCTTTACAAATTACTCCGGAACTTTTTACCACAGCTCATGTTTCAAAGAATAAAGATGGGTGGTTGGTTCAGTTTAACGAAAATCTTCAAACTAACAAGTCTCCCCAATTTTTTGAAAGAGATGTTGAATCAAAAATAAGGTTAAGTCGTGAGGGGCTTCTTGATCCAATTGATGTGCAAGGTGTATCGGTTTTTTGTTCGCAAACTATTGATAGTTTTGTGCCATTTGAGTTTTCCCATAATGGTGTGAGTGTTTTATCTACCTCAGCAGGGGCGGCAATAAAAGTAGATGCGCCTGACCAGATAAGTGTTAATCGAGATTTTATTCAACTTTCTTTTGAAGGTGGCGTGTTGCCTCAAGAGCAGCCAAAAAAACTAAAGTTTGATTCAGTCAACTTATCAACGCCGTTTGCGCAAACTAAAGAGAATTTGTTAAGTGCCATGGCAGCAGCAGATGATACAACATCTCAGAAACATATGGATTTAATTGGTTTGTATTTGGCTAATACATTTGTTTCAGAAGCATTATCAGAAGTTGATATGCTGGATCCTTCGACCAAAGAGAAACACAAAGAGCTAATATCTGTAATAAAGTGTGTAGCCACCATTTTAGAAGATGGTAAAGACCCGCAAGTGCGTCAGGGGGCGTTTGACTTAACACGATCTGATCTGGAAGCTTGTGCATGGTATGGTTTTTTGATGGCGGCTCGTGGGGCTGAAGTTGGTTTGCCAGCCTATTTAGAAGGCATTTTGGCAAGCGCGATAGAAGACTTCCCAGACCCTTTGCGGTCGCTGCTGCTTTTGAGGCTGGTTGATGTCTTAATTTCGCAAGGCAGTGTTGATGCCGCAGAAGCGGTGTTTCGTCATATACGTGATGCGTACCTTTCAGCAGACTCTTTAACTTTAAAACAATTTCTTAATTTTAAAATTCAGTGCCTTAAATATGGGCTAAAAAGCGTGGAAGAATTTAAAAGATTAATTCAACAAACCTCCAATTCGACAATCGTGGCTAGATTGATTGTAGAAAGTGAAATGGTTGATTGGAATAAGAAAGATCACATTCAATATATAAGCTATTTAGAAAATATTGTTCCTTTGTTAGAGGGTGGTGCCTATCAGGCACAAGCAATAGAGTATTTGTTTAACTATTATAATGGATTAAAAAACCATTTGCTGAGTTTGGAGTGGGCGTGGGCACAAAAGAAACACCACAAAGCCGCGTACGCAAGAATAAAAGCTGAAGTGCAACAGATTATATATGAAATGATGCGTGTCCATAGTCTTGAAAAACAAGGTTTGATCAATTCATTGGAAATTTTGGGTCGATTCTTAGAAGAGCTTCCATCTAGTTCTTATGTCACAGATTATATTTTAGAGGTGACAGAAAAGCTGCATAAGATTGGTTTGTTGGAAGAATCTATTCATTTGATTGAAAACTATATCAAACGGGAAGATGTGCGACTTTCGTTAAGAAAACAGCAAGAAATGTTTTTCCAGCTGGTAGACTTTTATATTAAAAATGAAAACCTTGCTAAGGCCAAAGATTTGATCCAAATGATTGAACAAAGAGGAGAGCTTTCAAAAGGCGATACAGAAAAGACCGAGGTGTTAAAAGCAAGACTTGCCTTAATCAAAAATCAATCCGATGAGGCTTTAGCAGTTTTGCAAGCAAACCATTCAATGGAGGGTCTAAAAATCAAATCATCTTTGTTGTGGGAGCAGAAAAATTGGTCCGGTGCTGCAGAAACGTTAGAAGAGCTAGTTGATAAGTATGGGGGCAAACTTGATGCTGAGCGACG
>CAZMBF010000040.1:0-7770 GCA_964564365.1 uncultured Alphaproteobacteria bacterium | reverse complement strand
TGTACAATAAGAAACCTATGGTGCCTAGTAACCAAATTTGTGGTTCACATATTATGTGAGCAAGTTGTTTTTTTATTGCCGTAAAGGTTACTGTGGTTGCGCGTTTTTTATCGCGCATAACAAAGCTATATATAATAGCTAATCCAAACGCAATCACAGATAAACAAAAGAAAATCGTTCTCCACCCAACATAAGACTGCAAAATTACTATGGGAGCGCCTGCTAAACTTGCGCCAAGTACTCCGCCTGTTGATATGACGCCAACTAGAATAGGCAACATGTTAGGTGCAAACCATTCAGAAGATATTTTGATAGCTCCTATAAAGGCAGCAGCAGAACCCGCACCAATCAATAGGCGTGATATGCACAGTATAGAAAATGTGTCTGCTTGCGCCATAAGTAACGTTCCAATTCCACACAAAATAGCAGAGCCAGTAAGAACCCTTTTTGGACCCCATTTGTCTAAGGCTATGCCGGCGGGTATTTGAAGTAATGCGTACGACATTAACCAATACGATGCAAAAAGTCCAAACTCACCTGCGGTTAGGTTGAATTCTACAGTAAGGGGATCTCGAATATTGCCTGTCGCAACTCGAATAATAAACTGATAAAAATAAAACAAAAGAGCCAAGATCCACATAATCCAGGGAGTTAGCTTGGAACGCTTCGACATTAGAAACTCTGATTACAACTTTTTCAATTATATCATAGTTTCAAGTTCTTCAGAAGACTTTTTAAACTGTTGTGCAGGGTCGTCTCATAAAAAAGAATAATACAAAAGGGTCAACTTCACGGATTTAACACAAACAAAGCTGTTTTTGAGAATTTTGTACGCTTATTGGAGAAGCCTGCCTAAAAATTGATGAAGAACTTGCTTTAATATATTTTTATGACCTTCTGCCACAAACGCGACAGAACCCAAAACCATGCTTAATGCTGATGTTTCTACTCGTGAGAATTTTCTGACCTAGCTTGAAATATGGTAGCGGAGGAGGGACTTGAACCCCCGACACCCGGATTATGATTCCGATGCTCTAACCAGCTGAGCTACTCCGCCGCATGACCTTAGATAAATTTTATATACACTATTTGTTTTAGAATGCCAAGCGTGTTTTTATAAATGATTATAAAAAAGAAGTGATTTTTCTACTTTGATTGTTGCCTATCTTTTTCAGACGGTGTATCTTTCAATCAATAAAATCAACGTTTAGGTATCATATAATGCACACTTATCGCACACATACTTGTAATGAACTACGCAAAGAACATGTAGGATCAAAAATTAAACTTTCTGGATGGGTCAATCGTAAGCGAGACCACAGTAATTTAATTTTTATTGATTTGCGAGATCATTATGGTATTACACAATGTGTGGTTGATCGCGAAAGTAAATGTATCGGACTTGCTGATGACGTTCCACTAGAAAGCGTTATTTCTGTTATTGGTACGGTTGTTCTTCGCGAAGAAGAGGCCGTTAATAGCAAGATCGATACTGGATATGTTGAGCTTGTTGTCGAAGAGATGACCGTTTTGTCAGAGGCTGCGCCCCTGCCGTTGCAAGTTAACTTGGACAAAGACTGTCCGGAAGAAACTCGTTTGAGGTACCGATTCCTGGATTTGCGTCGTGAGCGTATGCACAAAAATATCGTGTTGCGCAGTCAGGTTATATCCAGCATTCGCAGCCGCATGACGGATCTTGGGTTTTTGGAATATCAGACACCAATTTTAACGGCGTCTTCACCTGAGGGGGCAAGAGACTTTCTTGTTCCAAGTCGTTTACATCCTGGGTGCTTTTATGCGTTACCACAGGCTCCTCAACAGTTTAAGCAGTTGTTGATGGTTGCTGGGTTTGATCGATATTTTCAGATTGCACCCTGTTTCCGCGATGAAGACGCGCGTGCAGATCGCTCACCAGGTGAGTTTTATCAGTTAGACTTGGAAATGTCGTTTGTGACCCAGGAGGATGTGTTTGCAGTACTAGAGACTCTATTATCTGGTGTGTTTGCAGAATTTGCAAATGGTCGTGAAGTTACTGCCGCTCCGTTCCCAAGAATCACCTTTGATGATGCAATGAACAAATACGGTTCAGATAAGCCAGATTTGCGTAACCCATTATTGATTTATAATGCCGACGAAGTATTTAAAGGATCTGATTTTGGATTGTTTGCAAAAGCACTAGAGAACGGAAGTATCGTTAAGGCTATTCCTGTTGCAGGTGTTGCGGAAAAACCCCGCAGTTTCTTTGATAAATTGAATGAGATGGTTCGTGAAGCGGGTGGCGGCGGCTTAGGATATGTATTATTTGATGCAGGCGAAGCAAAAGGGCCTATTGCGAAATTCTTAAATGGTGATCGTTTGGCGCGGTTGAGAGCTATTACAGGGGTTGAAGATGGTCATGGTGTATTCTTTGTGTGTGATAAGAAATTAACGGCTCAAAAGCTTGCCGGATTTGTGCGCACAAAATTGGCGGATGAGTTGGATTTGTTAGAAAAGAACGTCTTTAAATTCTGCTGGGTTGTGGATTTCCCAATGTATGAACGTGATGAAACGACAGGTAAAATTGACTTTTCTCATAACCCATTCTCGATGCCTCAAGGTGGTTTAGCAGCACTTGAAAATCAAAACCCATTGGATATTAAAGCATATCAATATGACATCGTATGTAATGGTGTTGAGTTATCAAGTGGTGCGATTCGTAACCATTTACCAGAAGTTATGTACAAAGCCTTTGAAATTGCGGGCTATACCAAGCAAGATGTTGAAGATCAATTTGGCGGCATGTTAAAGGCATTCCAGTTTGGTGCTCCACCACATGGTGGATCTGCGCCAGGCATTGATCGTATGGTGATGTTGTTGGCCGATGAGCCTAATATTCGTGAAGTGGTGATTTTCCCACTGAACCAGCAGGCTCAGGATTTATTGATGCAGGCTCCTTCGAATGTTAGCGAAGCTCATTTGAAAGAGCTGCACCTGCAAATTAAACTTCCACCACAAAAGGTAGAGAAAGCATAAACGATGTACAAAGATACTATCTTTTTACCCAAAACTAACTTTCCAATGAAGGCCGGATTGCCGGACAAAGAGCTCAAAATATTGGAGGGCTGGAGAGCAATGAATTTATATGCGTTGCAACGCAAGAAATTTAAGGGACGCCCAAAGTTCGTGCTTCATGATGGGCCACCCTATGCGAATGGGCAGATCCACATTGGACATGCATTGAATCGTATTCTAAAGGACGTGGTGATTCGTTCGCAGCAAATGCAGGGGCGTGATTGTGCGTTTATTCCTGGATGGGATTGTCATGGCTTGCCAATTGAATGGAAAATCGAAGAGGCATATCGAGCAAAAGGTCAATCGAAGGACGCGGTTGATGTGATTGAATTCCGAAATGAATGTCGATCATTTGCGGCCAAGTGGGTTGATATTCAAAAGGAACAGATCCAACGATTAGGTGCGCTTGGGGATTGGGATAATCCCTATACAACCATGAGGTTTGAAAACGAGGCCATCATTGCTGCAGAGCTTTCAAAGTTTTTGATGAATGGTAGCTTATACCGTGGTTTTCGGCCAGTTATGTGGTCAGTCGTTGAAAAGACGGCATTGGCTGAAGCTGAGGTTGAGTATCAAGACAAGGTGTCACCCTCGATTTATGTAAAGTTTCCGATTAAGACCTCTGAAGAGGCACTTAAAGGAGCGTATGCAGTAATCTGGACAACAACACCGTGGACATTGCCTGCAAATAGAGCGATTGCCTATCGTGAAGCTGTTGACTATGTCGTGATAGCTGTAAAATCAGTGGCAGAGTCATCAACGATGCAAAGCAATCCGATCGTTGGCGATAAGTTGTTAATTGCAAAAGTCTTGGTTGAGTCGGTATGTTCAGCAGTGGGTATTGCAGGTCATGATGTTGTGGCATCATTCAAAGGAGAGGCGTTACATGGGGTGATCTGTTCGCATCCATTGGCAGGCCAAGGGTATGACTTTGATGTGCCGATGCTGGCAGGCGATCATGTAAGTACCGATGCAGGTACAGGATTGGTTCACACGGCGCCATCGCATGGTGTTGAAGACTTTGCTTTAGGTAAAGCACATGGGTTAGAAGTGCCTGACCTGATTCAGGATGATGGTGTGTATCGTCCGCAGGTTCCGCTGTTTGCTGGGTTGCACATATTTAAGGCAAATGAACCTGTGATGGAGGCCATCAAAGGAGCGAACTGTTTGTTGGCTGCAGGTAAAATCACCCACAGTTATCCTCATTCATGGCGGTCAAAAGCGCCACTCATTTACCGTACGACACCTCAGTGGTTTATTGGTATGGAGCAAAACGACCTGCGTCAAAAGGCATTGAAAGCAATTGATGATGTTCAATGGTTTCCAGCAGCTGGAAAGAACCGTATTGGCAGCATGGTATCGTCACGACCTGATTGGTGTGTTTCCCGTCAGCGCACATGGGGTGTGCCATTACCAATATTTGTGCATAAAGCAACCAATGAGATTTTACAAGATCAACGTGTTCAAGGTCGAATCGTTGATGCATTTCGCCAAGAAGGTGCAGATGCGTGGTTTGCAAAAGATAATGCCTATTTCTTAGGCGATTTATATCCCGCAGATGATTATCAAAAAATCTATGATGTGGTAGACGTATGGTTTGATAGCGGTACAACGCATGTGTTTACCCTTGAAGGGAATTCAGCTGTGCATTGGCCGGCGGATCTTTTTCTGGAAGGTTCTGACCAACATCGCGGATGGTTCCAATCGTCGTTGTTAGAGTCGTGTGGAACTCGTGGAGTGGCTCCCTATAAGTCAGTGGTTACCCATGGGTTTGTGTTGGATGAAAAAGGATACAAGATGTCTAAGTCGCTGGGGAATGTGGTTTCTCCTGAAGACTTGATCAAAGACTTAGGAGCTGATATCCTGCGGTTGTGGGTAATTAGTTCGGACTATTTTGATGATGTGCGCATTGGGAAATCTATCTTACAACATCAGCAAGATATCTATCGTCGATTTAGAAATATATTGCGATACTTGTTAGGTGCGTTGGATGGGTATACGGATGCAGAGACCATTGAGTATGCTCAATTGCCCGACTTGGAAAAGTGGGTGCTGCATCGACTGTCTGAGTTGGAATCTGTTCGTAAAGTGTGCACACAAGCCTATGATTTTAAGACATTTTATGCAGAACTGCATACGTTTTGTTCATCAGAGCTTTCATCGATTTACTTTGATATTCGGAAAGATAGCTTATATTGCGATGACCCCAAAGGGTTAAAACGCAGGGCTGCGCGAACAGTGATGGGTATTTTATTTGATACCATTACCCGTTGGTTGGCGCCAGTGTTGTGTTTTACAGCAGAGGAAGCCTATTTAGAGAGATATCCAGATCGTGAGAGTATTCATTTAGAAGACTTTATTGAGATTCCGGATGAATGGAACGCTCCCTCAATTGCAAACACATGGACTGCAATATTCGAAATTCGAAGTAGTATCACCGCGGCGTTAGAGTTAAAACGTGCCGAGAAGTTTATCGGTTCAAGTTTGCAAGCAAAGGTAGTGCTGAGATTGCCAAACGATGAATTTGCGAAAGTTGATTGGGCAGAGATCTGCATTACGTCTTCGGTTGAAGTGCAAGCAGGTAGGGAGCTAGCTGTACAGGTTGAGCTGGCAGACGGACAAAAGTGCGAGCGTTGCTGGAAAGTAATGCCAGAGGTGACAGAGGCTAGCCCAGTGTGTGATCGATGTGATGAGGTTGTGGCGTGTTTACAAAACGTTAACCTAGGTTAATATTTTGTTAATTGTCGCTCTGGGTGTTCCACCCCCCCCCGCCCAATCACCCTTCGTGAACTCAGGGTGGGGGGCAGCCCCCATCCTGAAAGTTGCGCAATGATAGACGAAGTGATCCGCCATTTCTTTGCGAAACTGAGGGCTGAAAAATATACATAACTGTGCACTTTAGGTACTATAGCGCACAAAGATTAACAAAAGATGAACGGTTGAAAGAATAATGAAATCACGTTATTGGATTTATAGTTTGATCATCCTGCTGGGGGTGGTGCTTGATCAATGGACAAAGTACTTGATTGTTCAACACATTCAATCACCGGCTGATTTTATAGATGTATTGCCGGTATTGTCGATAGTCCGGACGCACAACATGGGCGTCAGCTTTGGAATGCTAAGTGCCTATAATTTAGGCTCTGTGTTTTACGGCCTATTAACAACGGCGATAATTATATTTTTAGTATATATGATCGTAAAATCTTCACGTATAATTGCACAGAGTGGGTTTGTGTTAATGATATCGGGTGCTATAGGAAACTTGATTGATCGGCTACACTATGGCTATGTGGTTGACTTTATAAGTGCGCACTGGTTTTCAAAATACCATTTCTACATATTTAATGTTGCTGATATATTTATAAGCTGTGGGGCAGGTCTCATTATTTTGGATACGATTTTAGAAAAAAGGACATCGAAATGAAAAAATTTGGTTTAATGCTGGGTGTTGCATTTATGTTGCAAGGATGCTCTGGGGTTGCTCCAGAAGCACAAAGAGATGAAAATAATGAGCTATTAAAACCTCCGTTTTTAGCTGCAGATAAAACAGCAGCAAAGGCAACAGAAGAACAATAATGTTTCAACGGGTTTATAATCAGATACTTAGTTATGCAGAGCATCCGTATGCCATGTGGATATTGGCAACAGTTGCGTTTGTTGAAAGTTCAATTTCACCAATTCCTCCTGACGTTCTGTTAATTCCCATGATGATTAGCAATCGCTCTAAAGCGATTCATATGGCGTTGGTCTGCATTGTTAGCTCTGTGATTGGTGGGATTCTTGGCTATGGAATTGGATACGGATTGTACGATATTTTGGGGCGATTCTTAGTGACAGAAGATGCATTAATCTCGTACCAAGAAAAGTTCAATCAATGGGGGTTTTTATTAATCTCAATTAAAGGGTTTTTACCTATACCGTATAAGGTTGTGGCGATCGCTAGCGGTTTAGCGCATTACAACTTTGGATTGTTTATGGTTGCATCGGTAATAGCGCGTTCATCTAGGTTTTTTATGCTGGCCGGCTTAATATATTATTTTGGCGAGCCTATCAAAGAGTTTATCGAAAGATATTTGCCGTATGTGATGATTGGCGGGGTTCTATTAATTGTTGGGACCATATACCTTGCTCGCTTTTTCTAAAATATTCGACGTATTACTTTGTGTCGTCTCTTTAAGTGTCCTAAGTATTGTTCTGTATATGGAATATGGTTTGGGTATTAAGTCCTGCGAGTGGTGTGTATACCAACGCTATCCTTATGTTTTCTTGCTCGCGTTGAATCTAATG
The DNA here is from genome assembly GCA_964564365.1 of uncultured Alphaproteobacteria bacterium. Classification (GTDB taxonomy): domain Bacteria; phylum Pseudomonadota; class Alphaproteobacteria; order UBA6184; family UBA6184; genus Bodonicaedibacter. The sequence continues at coordinate 429 of CAZMBF010000040.1, read as the reverse complement.
TGGTGGGTTAAGCCAATGTCTCAAGAAGTTAAAAATGCCACCTATACCTTTGTATTGACAGTTAACGCAGCATTACCTTTAATTCATGTGTTTATTGAAAAGGGATACATCCATGTAAAGTGTGGGGCTTTTAAACTTAGCAATGAAAAAACGGTACTTAAGTTAATGGATACGTTATCTTCGCATAAATCCTGCGTAAAAGTTAACTGGATATTGTGGGGATGGTCAATGGCGCAATGGCATTTTGTGTTCGCAAGTTGCCTTTTAGTAGTTTACGTATTGGGAGTTATCTATGTCCAAAAAAGATCTACATAAAATTATTCGTGTTGATCACGCGGGTGAATTGGGCGCCAAATGGATTTATGAGGGGCAGTTGCGGTGGATAAAAGATCCAGAGGCGAAGGCTGAAATTCAATACATGCATGATCA
>CAZMBF010000039.1:0-7805 GCA_964564365.1 uncultured Alphaproteobacteria bacterium | reverse complement strand
AGACGCTTCATGGATCCGTTTATACGACGAAGTTTGTGCGGATATGCGGTTTGACATCGATGGCCAAGCATACCCAATCGCAGAAGTATTACATCGTCTTTCATCATCTGATGCAACCACGCGTAAAAGTGCAGCTATGGCCTTGTCTAAGGGATTAAAAAGCAATGCTCGCGTCTTTGCAATGATCATGAACACATTATCTCAGAACCTTTCGTTAGATAATAAATGGCGAAAGTTCCCTGCCATTGATAGTTCACGCCATTTATCGAATCAAATCGATGCCGAAGTGGTTGATGCCTTAACAACAGCGGTCAAGTCATCATATAGTAAGCTATCGCATCGATACTATGGCTTAAAAGCAAAACGTTTTGGAAAAGCACACCTTGACTATTGGGACCGGAATGCCCCATATCCTGACGCACCAGAAACCAACATTTCGTGGGAGAAAGCTAAAGAGATTGCCTTAACGGCGTATACTGCTTTTTCTCCCGAAATGGCTGCTATTGCAAAAGAGTTTTTTGATCGCAATTGGATCGATGCAAAATTACGCACTGGTAAGGATTCTGGCGCATTTTCACACCCCGTGGTGCCCTCAACCCACCCATATGTGTTACTGAACTATCACGGAAAGCAGCGTTGTGTAATGACGCTAGCTCACGAGTTAGGTCATGGCATTCATCAAATCTTATCGCGCGAACAAGGTGCTTTAATGGCTGACACTCCCCTTACACTTGCCGAAACTGCCAGCGTGTTTGGAGAAATGTTAACCTTTCAATCCTTGCTGAAGCAATCAACACTTGAACAAAAGCAATACCTGTTGGCCAGTAAAATTGAGGATATGCTCAACACAGTTGTCCGTCAAATTGCGTTTTATGAATTTGAAAAACGCTTACATACGACTCGCAAAAATGGAGAGCTGTCCGTTGAGGATATTTCAAAACTCTGGATGTCAGTACAATCCGAAAGCTTAGGTGACGCCATTCGATTGGATGAAACCTATGATATATATTGGGCATATATCTCTCACTTTTATCATGCTCCATTCTATGTCTATGCCTATGCGTTCGGTGACTGCTTGGTGAACTCGTTATACGCCTACTATCAAGAAAACCCCAATGGCTTTCAAGATAAGTATATGGCATTGCTAAAGGCTGGCGGCACGAAACGTTACGATGAAGCCCTAAAACCCTTTGGGTTCAATCTAAAAGACCCAGCGTTTTGGAACAAAGGACTATCCATGATCGAAAGATTTATCGATGAGTTTGAATCCTTAAGCAAATAAGGGCACTTGCTGCGCAAGTGACATTTACGGCCCACCCACCCCGGCAGGCCGGAGCTAACGCTCCTTTACCTGCCTCCCACATTTGTGGCTTGCTTTGGCAAGCCACCGAGGGCGGGGAGATCACGTGGAGCAACGCGACACCGCGACGTGGGCGGGCCCAATGGATTGACATCCGAGCTCTGCGAGGATGCCTATGTAGGAAATGTAACCATGAACGATGACGCGTCTTTAGGAAAACGAATTAGCCGCATTGCCAATGTATCTACTACATTGGGTGTTGCTGCAACTAAAGGCTTTGGGGCCAAACTTGTAGGCAAAGAAGCCCTTATCCCCAATATTATTACTAACGCATTAGGAAAGCTTAAGGGCCCTGCAATGAAAATCGCCCAAATTCTGGCTATGGTTCCTGGAATGTTACCTGATGAAATGGCCGAGTCACTAATGCAATTACATTCTAACGCTCCCTCGATGGGGTGGCCATTTGTCCGTAGACGCATGGCATTTGAACTTGGTGATGGTTGGCAGTCTAACTTTCTGCACTTTGATCCTACGGCAACGGCTGCAGCATCATTGGGTCAAGTGCATAAAGCCCAACTTGCAACAGGTGAAATCGTTGCTTGTAAACTGCAATATCCAAGTATGTTGAATATTATTCAGGGCGACTTGGATCAGCTAAGGTTAATTCTAAAAATGTACACGCACGCAGTCCCCATTTTAGATACAGCAAATATTCAAGATGAAATCAAAGACCGCTTGCTTGAAGAGTTAGACTATACACTCGAACTGCAAAATACTGATCACTTTCAAGGGATCTTTTCCAACTCTAAATTGCCTGTAAGGGTTCCCAAAACGTTTTCAGAGCACTCAACACATCGATTGCTTACCTTAGAGTGGATAGAGGGAGTAGACCTCATGACCGTTAAAACATGGCCTAAAGAGCTTAGAACATCGGTTGCAGAACGCTTGTTTCAAGCGTGGTATTACCCGTTTTATCGCCATGGCGTATTGCATGGAGACCCACACTTTGGAAACTATCGCATTACGCCAGAGGGCGAGATTATTATCTTGGATTTTGGATGCATTCGAAAGTTTTCACCCACTTTTTTAGACGCCGTTCACACTCTTTACAAAGCCCTTGAATCGAATAATAGCACTCTTGCAAAAGAAGCCTATGAAGCATGGGGATTTCAAAATCTAACTCCTGATTTAGTTGATGCTTTAAATATTTGGGCTAAGTTTTTGTACGGCCCCCTATTGGAGGATAAAACTCGTCCTTTGGTATATTCACTCAACGAAGGAAAAGACGCTGCTAAGGCTGTAATTCACGCATTAAAAGCATCGGGTAAAATTACCCCTCCTAAGGAATTTGTCTTTATGGATCGAGCTGCCGTCGGCATTGGATCAGCAATGATTCACTTAGATATCGAATTAAATTGGCATCAACTGTATCAAAATATATTTCAAATTAACTAATTATTAATGTTTAAAGCTATATCATTAAATATTAATGCAAATAAGTCACATTTTGTGCCTTGACAACAGTCAATGTTTTTGCTATTGATCTCTTGTCATTACATTTTGACATGGTATTATTTAATTAAGGACGGTATTATTATGAAACTATTTCTTCAGGGAATTATCCTATCTACATTAACATTAACAGCTTCACATGCAAATGATGGGGATGCTCTTTCAACACCAAGAGGACAATCGATATCCAGCTTCGAGGCACAAACTCCCATAAAAGCTGCGAGACCACCACAAGTTTTAGATATTGCCCCACCCATACCTTGCTGCTTGTAATCAGAGCACCAAGCTACGCCATATACTGTCCACCATTTAAACTGATGGTTGTTCCAGTAATATATGCAGCTTCATCTGAGGCTAGGTATTGAACCATCTTGGCAATTTCATTCACAGTTCCTAGTCGTTGCATTGGGATAAGAGAAATTATTTTGTCTAGTATAGCCTCTGGAATGGCACGCACCATATCTGTGTCAATATACCCAGGGGCTATGGCATTTACGGTAATCCCTTTACTTGAATTCTCTAACGCTAATGCTTTTGTAAATCCTAAGACTCCAGCTTTTGAGGCACAGTAATTCGTTTGCCCCACCTGCCCTTTTTGAGCATTCACAGAGCTTATATTTATAATACGACCAAACTCAGCTGAACGCATGCCTTCGATCACAAGTCGACACATATTAAAGACAGAGTCTAAATTTGTTCTCATCACGCCTTGCCATTGTTCCACTGACATCTTATGCAATGTTGAATCTTTTGTAATCCCCGCATTATTCACCAGTATCTGGATTGCGCCATAGCGATCATTAATGATATTAACCGCCGCCTCACATGATGAGTAATCAGAAACATCAAATTTTAAAATATCTATTCCATAATCTGCGTGTAACTCTTTCGCAAGGACATCATTGCTTTGATATGTGGCAACAACGGTATATCCTGCCTCTTTTAACCCAACAGAAATCCCACGTCCAATCCCTCGAACACCACCTGTAACTACTGCAACTTTTGACATGATTTTCTCTAACTTTAAATTTACAAAAAAATAGACGCCTCTTTAAAAGGCGTCTATGAGTTAATGATACTAAGCTTTTTTAGGAACATGCTTTGTTTCAGCTGCCGCAGGCGTCGAACCAATTGCTCGCAATCCCATTGAAAACTCTTTCTCTTCATCTTCTGCTTCTTTCATTTCTTTACCTAAGAAGTAAGAAATAACAGTACGGATGACAACTAAAGACCCTAAGGCAATTAAAGCATCATGAGAGCGCTCTTTACTGATGGTTTGCAAAAGATCCGACACGATCATGAATTCTAAGCCCAAGATAATATATAGGCCTACACTTCGACGAAGCTCTTGGTATTGAACAAACTTTCCTTGTGGGTGGAAGAACTCTACATATATAAACTTTAAGAATCCAATTATGAAACCCCAAACAACGATAAACATACTTGCAAAGTCTAAGATAGAAACTAACGGCTCTAGATAGCCATAGATCATATTTAATTTTTCGGCAAATGACATTTTTTTATTCCCTATTATTTATTACACATTTACAGTTTAGTTTAATGGGCTGTCCAGCCGCCGTCAATAGCGAAACTGGATCCCGTTACAGAAGCCGCAGATTGAGAGGCTAAATACCTGACCACATCTGCAACTTCTTGAACCTTTACAAATTTTTTTGTGGGTTGGTTTGCAAGCATCACGTCCTTTATCACGGACTCTTCACTAATTCCACGTGCCTCGGCTGTGCTTGCAATTTGCCCTTCTACTAACGGTGTTAATACATAACCTGGACACACGGCGTTACAGGTGATCCCAAACTCCGCACCTTCTAAAGCTACAGCCTTTGTAAGCCCTAACACACCATGTTTAGCCGCAACATAGGCCGACTTAAATGGAGAAGCTACCAACGCATGAGCTGATGCAATATTAATAATGCGCCCCCATTTTTGTTGCTTCATAATTGGCATTACAGCACGCATAGCATAAAAAGCTGACGATAGATTAATTTTGATGATTTCTTCATATTTGTCTGCAGGAAAATCTTCAATCGGCGAAACATGCTGAATACCTGCGTTGTTAACCAACACATCCACACGCCCAAACGCCTCATGCGCTGTTTTAATCAAATCAGCAATTTGATCAGGCTGAGTCATGTCCGCAGCATGATAGATAACCCTGCATGGGTATGCAACTTCTAAAGATACTATTTCATCTTGAATAACGGCCGGATCGCAAAAACCATTCAAACACACATTAGAATGTTGAGATGCAAACATTCGTGCAATCTCTAACCCAATGCCACTGGTTGATCCGGTTATAATAACAACTTTTTCACTAAACATCATTTTTTTTCAAACACCATCGTTACTATAACGGCATAATTATTAACAAATAGTGAAGATTTTATTTTTTAAACAAAAAAAGTAAAAAAACTCTGATGAGAGGTTTTGTGAGAGTAACTAATACCCGCCCGTAACTCGAAATAGTTCAACCAACTCTCTTATTGCTATCTGGTCTATTTGTACTTGATTCCATAAACCATTCGCTAGTTGCCTAGCAAACAGAACCGGATAGCTGGGGGCATTTTTTATACTAACTAGAATACTTCTCATTAAGCTTACCTGCCTTTCAGGATTTGAATCCTTTGGCAGCCCTGAAGCAAATAAAGTTGACAGCCACGCAAATAAAAGCATGACAGAAATTAAACGTTTTAATCCAAATTGCATAGTTCTCTCCCAACCAGTACCTTAATACTGATATATATTAAAGATAGAGGCAAGATCAACTTTTTTATTTTATACGTTTGTAAATCATATACATTGGCTTGCGGCCTTCTTCGATGGCTTTGGCTTCATAACGAGTATTCGGCCAATCGGATGGCTTTTCAAAGGTACATAACACTTCAGCCAGCTCACTTCTGTTGCGCAAGTGCTGCAGCATCCATGTTTGATAACTTTCATGATCTGTGGCCAACCGAAACTCTGCCCCTATAGCAATTTTAGGAATTACAATATTTAAGATATCCGGTTGAATAAAACGTCGTTTGTGGTGACGTTTTTTTGGCCACGGATCTGCAAACATTAAATAGAATCGTTCTAAGGTTTCTAAGCCAAATGATTTCAGCAAATCAATTGCATTCCCTTGAAAGATTTGAACATTCGTCAACTTACGTTCGTTCAGGTGATTTACCAACGATGCAACCCCATTCATAAAGGGCTCGCACCCTATGAAATTAATATGAGGATGATGTTCAGCAAGGTGCGCAAGGTGCTCTCCCCCACCAAAACCAACTTCGAACCATATCGATGCTTTTCGATTAAAGTAAATATCAGGGTTTACTAGACAGCTATTTTCCGGCAATTCAATTGAAACTGTTGGAAGAAATTCTTCCATCAAATGTTGTTTTGCATCTTTAATTGGGCGCCCTTGACGGCGCCCAAACGTACGAGTACTTTTTGAAATCAGATCAGACATTAGGCGTGAATTAATAAGTGCGCAAATTCGCTGCGTAATGTTTCAACTAAATCTAACTTTTCCCAACTGAATTCACCATTGTGGCCTGGTTGACGACCAAAGTGACCATAAGCCGTTGTTGGCGTATAGATCGGGCGATTCAACTGTAAGTGCGTACGAATGCCTTTTGGCGTTAAATCAACAATTTCACCAATTTTATTCGCAACTTCGAACGCATCATCCATGCGCGTATGATCACCAAAATCAACATAAATTGACAGTGGGTGAGCAACGCCAATTGCATATGACAACTGAATTGTACACTTTTCAGCAATTCCTGATGCCACAATGTTCTTAGCCAAATAACGTGCAATATAAGCCGCAGAACGATCCACTTTTGTTGGATCTTTTCCAGAAAATGCACCACCACCATGAGGACACATTCCACCATACGTATCCACAATGATTTTACGGCCAGTTAGACCTGTATCCCCATCTGGACCACCAATCACAAAACGCCCAGTTGGGTTTACATAAAAGTCATTTTCTTCACACATCCAACCTTCTGGTAATGTCCGCAATACGATGGGGCGAACAATTTCACGAATTTCTTCTGCGGTAACTGTTTCTGAATGTTGCGTAGACACAACCACTGATGTAGCCTTAACAGGCTTATTGTTGTGATACAAAAGACTTACTTGGCTTTTTGCATCTGGCCCAAGAATACTTAAGCCATTATGACGCAAATCTGCCAATTCGTGCAGAATACGATGCGCATATTGAATCGGAGCTGGCATCAACTCTGGTGTTTCATTACACGCATATCCAAACATAATCCCTTGATCGCCTGCACCTTCTTCTTTGGTAGATGAAGAATCAACACCCATTGCAATGTCTGAAGATTGACTGTGAACATATACGTTCACGTCTAAATTCTTCCAATGAAAGCCTTCCTGCTCGTATCCAATTTGACGAACAGCTTCGCGTGCAATTTCTTCCATTTGACTATCCGTCAAGGCGCCGCGAACTTCTCCTGACAATACAACACGGTTTGTTGTCGCTAATGTCTCAACGGCAACGCGTGCGAATGGATCCTCTGCTAGGAAAGCGTCTAAAATACTATCTGAAATACGATCACATACTTTATCTGGATGTCCTTCAGATACTGATTCACTGGTAAATACAAATTCTTTCATTCTTTTTCTCTTTCTAGTTAGTCTAACGACTTATGGCTTCCGTCACAGTACGGAGGATTTTTAGTTTGTTTACACCCACAAAGGAATACGTCTTGTTCCTTATCGCTTTGAAACTTTACAGAACGTTTATCTAGAGTCTCTGTTCGATGGCTTCCATCACATATAGGATCTGTGCCAGAAAAACCGCAACTGCACCATGAGTAAACTACATCAGGGTTTACATGAAACTTATAAGGTTGTTTTTGTCGCATTCACTTATATCCTTTTTTTCATTGGGGCAAGTATAAGAGGATTTAAAAGAAAATGCATCAGTTTTTTATAAAAACAATATATGGGGATACTAACG
>CAZMBF010000038.1:0-7858 GCA_964564365.1 uncultured Alphaproteobacteria bacterium | reverse complement strand
TTCTAGTGCTTTTCCAACAATAGCTTTTTCTTCTAATCACTTTCAACAGTTATGGCCCCTTAGGGCAGGGGATCGCAAATGCCGTGGGGATGGCCGTTGCAGAGCGAAAATTATCCGCTAAGTTTGGTAGTGAGTTAGTCGATCATTACACCTATTGCCTGGTTGGGGATGGGTGCTTGATGGAGGGAATCTCTCACGAGGCGATTTCGCTGGCAGGACATTTGCGTTTAAACAAACTGATTTGTCTTTGGGATGACAATCGTATCACCATTGATGGCTCTACCAGCCTTTCAACGTCAGAACATCAGATTCAACGGTTTCAGGCCTGTGGTTGGAATACAATTGAGATTGATGGACATGATGCAGTGGCGATCGATCGTGCTCTGGCAGAAGCCAAAGGCAGCAGTAAACCCACCTTAATCGCATGTAAGACGATCATTGGGTTTGGTGCACCAAATAAGCAGGGTACATCGGACATGCATGGGACGCCATTGGGATCAGACGAAATAAAGGCGTTACGCACTACATTGCAGTGGCCGCATGCTCCGTTCGACATTCCTGATGCGATACTTCAATGCTGGAGAGCGTCAGGCGTGCGATCTCAAACTGAGTATGACCAATGGCGTGCGCGCTATGCTGAGTCTTTGGTAAAGGCCGAATTTGATGCGTGGCATATGGGGGATGTTAAGGACGAAGTTCAAAAGGTACTGCATGAGCTATGTGCGAAAATGCTATTGGATCCAAAACCCGAAGCAACCCGTAAATCGTCAGAGCGTTGCTTGAATGCATTGGTTGCGGGTATCCCCAACTTCGTGGGGGGATCCGCTGATTTAACGCCCTCCAATAATACTAAGGCACAACAGATGGTTGCGATTCAGGCGGATAATTTCAATGGCAATTATCTGCATTATGGTATTCGCGAGCATGCCATGGCCGCCGTGATGAATGGAGTATCCGTTCACAAGGGGCTGAAACCCTATGGGGGTACTTTTTTGTGTTTTAGCGATTATATGCGCCCTGCCATTCGCTTGTCAGCCTTGATGAAGCAGCCGATAATATACGTAATGACCCACGATTCTATTGGATTGGGTGAAGATGGCCCCACCCATCAGCCTATCGAACATCTGGCAAGTTTAAGGGCAATGCCGAACTTAAATGTATTCAGACCTTGCGACGCCATTGAAACAGCAGAGTGTTGGGATCTGGCCATGAATTCAACCAAAACACCCAGTATTTTGGCGCTAAGTCGTCAGAATTTACCGTTACTGCGAAAGGATGTGGAGCAGAATCGTTCGGCCTATGGTGCTTATATTATTCGCGAAGCTAACCAAGATCGCACGTTGACCCTGGTGGCAACGGGATCCGAGGTATCGTTGGCGATACAGGTGGCAGAGATGTTAGAGTCCACCACATCGCATGCAGTTGCAGTGGTATCTATGCCCTGCTGGGAGATGTTTGCCGGGCAAGACTTAGCGTATCAAGAGGAAGTCTTAGGGGATGCTCCACGTTTTGGAATTGAAGCAGCATGTACCTTCGGTTGGGAACGATGGGTAGATCATGCATTTGGCATCGACTCATTCGGAGTCTCAGCCCCCGCCGCTGATGCATATGAACACTTTGGGTTAAGTGCAACAGCAATTAAAGACAGCATCTTGTTGATGCTTGAGGAATAAGGGTGTAAATAGGCACGGTCCCCTATATCGGCGCGCACGCGCCGGGGGTGGGAAAACCTGGATGAAGCCCTGCAAAGGGCTTCATCCAGGTTGGGTGGGCAGTAGAATTGTCTCCTGAGCAAAGCGAAGGAGCCTATTTAGGCTGTCTTAAAGATCCATCCACCACCCAAGACTCGTGAACCTTCATACATGACACAGGCTTGACCAGGCGATATCCCATGTTCTGCGTCCTCAAGGACTACGTAGGTCTCGTCGCTATCCACCACAATATGCGCGGGTATAGGAGTGTTAGATGAACGAATCTTAACGCCAATCGGGTGATGGTATTCGTTAATAGGAATATGCGATAACCAATTAACCTCTTTAAGGTATACGCGTTGACGTTGTAAGTCTTCTTTGTCGCCAACGACAACTTGACGTGCCTCAGGGATGATTTTTACCACATATTTGGGGACGGCGCTGTTAATATATAAACGTCGACGTTGCCCAATTGTAAAATTCACAATACCTGGATGTTGTCCCAGGACATTCCCACTCATATCTACAACATCACCAGGTTCTAAGGCATCGGGGCGTATTTTTTGAATGACACTGGCATAATCGCCATTGGGCACAAAGCAAATATCCTGGCTGTCGGGTTTGTCGGCAACTTCAAGGCCAACGCGAGCGGCATGTGCGCGTGTTTCATCTTTGCTCATATGTCCTAAGGGAAAGCGCAAAAAGTCTAATTGATCTTGGGTAGTTGCAAATAAGAAATAGCTTTGGTCACGGTTGGGATCAGCCCCAGCATGAAGCTCGGCACCTTGCTGGCCAACGATGCGCTGAACATAGTGCCCTGTAACCATTGCATCTGCATTTAGTTCGCGGGAAGCCTGAAGCAGATCTTTAAACTTTACAGTTTGATTGCATTTCACACAAGGAATGGGCGTTTCACCCTGTAAATAGGACTCGACAAAGTCATTGATCACGCCTTGTTTAAAGCGATCTTCGTAATCGAAGACATAATGCGGAATGCCTAGTTTTTCAGCCACCATTGCGGCGTCATAGATATCTTGACCTGCGCAACAGGCACCTTTGCGTTGGGCAACCATTCCATAATCATACAATTGTAAGGTAATACCAATGACCTCGTATCCGCTTTCGGCCATTAATGCGGCAGCAACCGAACTGTCAACACCACCTGACATCGCAACGACAATGCGTGTTTCACTCGCGGGTTTCTGAATGCCTAAATCAATCATGATATGTCCCTTAGTATTTAATAGTTTTGTACTATGTACATAAGGCGGTTTTGCATATAAATCAAGTTCTTAAATTACATCTTGCGATATAATTTAAGAACTTGAGTTAAAAACTGGTTGTTGTGTGAGAAGAACTCGTCAGTGAGTGTTGCGTGTGTTCGGTAGGGCTCAAACGCAAGGGCTAAACCAACCACATGACACCAACAAACGCGTCCATCTAAGTAACTTTGCACATAATCTTGGGACCTTACATGCAGCAAAACCATAGAGAGATAGAAATTGAAGGCTGTGTTTATCTTAGGATGCTTATGTGTATCATGGGCGTTATTATCCAGTGTTGATTTTAAAACTTTAGATTCTGTGAAAAACTTCTGTAATGCTCCAGATAAAGAGGTTTCGTGATGATCTACTTCAGTGGCGCGCACATTAGATAGAAAGCTAAAAGTCAATACTACCAGGGTAGATATAAGACGCTTCATTTGTCAGACCTCCTAAGTAATTAGTGTTATTATTATCAAAAAGTTATTAACGATAGGTTAACACTAATTAATTTAATAATTCAATAGGTTCTGTAAGGGAGTTCTGACATACAATGTCTAAATCGGTTGACAAATAATGATAAATTGCGTTAACTGAACTATATATTTAAAAGGAAGAAAAAATGAGTGCACAAAAAGAACAAAAGTTGCCATTGTTTTATACAAATCCTCAACCCATTACATTAGACCAGCATGCTAATTTGGGGCTGAGCGTAAAGAATGGTGTGGCTTTTGCTAAAAAAGCAAATTCAATTCCACTAGTGACAAGTGAATATGCCGTTGCGGCAAAGTTTTACCCCATCGTCTTCATTCATGGTGATGTTAAAACCTCTTTGATCGTGACTGGGTTTAGGCAAGACGAAAATGTGTTTGTGAATGAAAAAGGTGAGTGGTTACAAGATGCCTACATTCCAGGATATGTGAACCGTTATCCCTTTATCTTTTTGGAAGATGAGGCGAACGATCAATTGGTTCTGTGTATGGATGTGGATTCTGACATGATCCGAACTGCAGCAGAAAATCCACTGTTTAAGGATGGTAAACCATCAGAGTTCGCAGAGAGTACGCTAAAGGTATGTTCTGATTATCAAACCTATTTGAATGCAACTCGTGACTTTGTTCAGGGGTTGATGGATCATGACTTGTTAATTGAAAATCAAGCAGAGCTAACGGCTCCCGATGGAAATGCTTTGCGTTTAACAGGGTTTTCTATAATTGATGAAGCAAAGTTCAAAGAACTTTCGGATGAAACGATTTTGGATTGGCATAATAAGGGGTGGTTGTATTTAGTCTATGCCCATTTTATTTCTATGTCTAATTGGTCTAGGGTTGCTCAATTGACTCCGCCAGCACACGAAGTGGTTGCTGAAACTATACATTAAACTAAAGCCCTTTTTAGGGCTTTGTCTTATTATCAAAGAAGAGAAGCTTATGTTTTCATCACGGTTATCATTTATCCTTTCCAGCTTATTAATCGGTGTAAATTTGATTTTTTTATACGCAATCGTAGGGTATAAAGAGTGTGTTTCAACGCGAATAGCACCTGGTTTTACTGTTGGAATTGCGGGGTTTGTGATTGTAATTGTATTCGCAGTTGTATTGACGTGGATCTACGTTCAAATCGTTAATCAAAAAAAGAAATAGAGAATTCGATGAATAGCCCAATTACCATTACCTTTTTTATTGCAATCATAGCTTCAACGTTAATATTAACGTTTATTGCTGCTAAGCGGACGAAACTCACAGAAGATTTCTATGCGGCAGGTGGCAAAATCTCTGCCTTTCAAAATGCCTTAGCCTTGGTGGGTGACTTTGTGAGTGCTTCAAGTTTTCTTGGGTTTTCCGGCTTGATCGCGATGAATGGCTTTGATGGCTTAATCTATCCATTGATGGGGTTGATGGGGTGGCCGTTGGTTTTGTTCTTAGTTGCAGAAACCCTACGCAACTTGGGTAAGTATACGTTTGCTGATGCGGTTGCGTTTCGAATGAATCCTGTGCCAGTTCGAATCTCTGCTGCGATTAGTTCTATGCTGTGTACATTGTTCTATTTGCTGGCGCAAATGGTTGGGGCAGGGTACTTAATTCAGCTGATTTTTGGTATTCCATATGTAACGGCAGAGATCATCGTAGGATCGATCATGATCGTTTATGTCTTGTTTGGAGGAATGATTGCAACAACATGGGTGCAAATGACGAAAGCCGTATTGTTGATGATTGGTGCAGTTATTCTGTCATATCTTGTGCTGGCTAATGTTGATTGGAATCCGTTTGAGTTAACACAACGAGCAGAAGCCTTGTATGGTTCCGAGATATTAGAACCTGGAAAGTTATATTCAAATTCGTGGGACTTAGTCTCCCTTGGGTTAGCGTTTATGTTTGGAACTGCTGGGTTGCCCCATATTTTAATGCGTTTTTATACCGTACCAGATCGAATTGCTGCGCGTAAATCAGCGGTGTATGCAACGGCGATGATCGCCTTCATTTACCTGTTAACATTATTATTAGGCTTTGGAGCCATGGTGTTTGTGGGTAAAGATGTGATTGCAAGCTTTGATAAAGGTGGCAATATGGCGGCACTATTGCTGGCTGAAACCCTGGGGGGGGCTGTACTGTTGGGATATATTTCAGCTGTTGCGTTTGCAACGATATTGGCAGTGGTGGCTGGGTTGACCTTATCTGGTGCAGCAACTATTTCTCATGATTTGTGGATGGGAGTAATTCGTAGTGGCAGCGTTAAAAAAGGTGAAGAAGTACACGTTGCCAAAATATCTACTGTCATTTTAGGCGCTCTCTCGATTCTGTTGGGCATTGCGTTTCAGGGTCAGAACGTAGCTGTATTAGTTGGCTTAGCCTTTTCGATTGCAGCTAGCAGCAATTTTCCTGCACTGATTCTTGCAACGTATTGGAAACGAGCGACAACTCAAGGCGTAGTTGCAAGCATGGTTGTGGGCGGCCTGGCAAGTGTTGCGTTAATTGGATTATCACCAACAGTGATGGTCGATATATTTCATTGTGAAGGATGTTTGTTTCCATTTAAAAATCCAGGGATATTCACAATTCCAGGATCCTTTATCGTTGGGATTGTTGTGTCTTTATTCACAAAAGATACGAATGCCCAGCATAAGTATTCAGATTTGATAAAGAAAATGGTTTCTTAAGGTAAAAGCACTACACACCTTGTAGTGCTTTTTGTTTGAATCAAGAACTGGTGTAAAGCATCTACCCTTAATCTCCTTAACTGGCGTTTAGCTGCTTCATACGTTGCTTTGAATGACTCAGGACGTCTAATAGAGCTGTAGACATACATTTTTCAACTTTTTCAAAATCAATCCATTTCAATGTGATAGGTTGTTTTTTATTGTTAATAACGCCAAAAAAGGCTTTACAAAGTGCAAATAGAGCGGTATAAGTAATTCATCTTAAGGGGGCGATTAGCTCAGCGGTAGAGCGTCTCGTTTACACCGAGAGGGTCGGCGGTTCAATCCCGTCATCGCCCACCACCCTAAATAGATATTACATTAATCTCACCTGGAAATATTGGCTTTATAACGCCGCCCCATGCACACATGATCATATCAGTGGCTGTTACAACTGGCATTGCCCCCAGCAATACATTTGGAGCTGTGGGTATCCAGGGTGCAACTGGCATTGGAATACACGGCATAGGGGTAAGAACTCCTAAAGCTGCTGCTGTTGCTGCTGCGACCATTGGATTTGCGGGACTCATACACAATCCAAATGGTGCGACATTTGCAATCGGAGCCATTGCCATAATATTGGCTGCAGGCATGCAATCTGTCAGTGTTTCAGATGTGGGAAACACGATTAACGCAGAAGGTGCAGCACCAAACGAACACATTGTTATGGCGCCCATTGATACTGTTGGGCCGGGCATTTTTATTATCCTTTTTTTTATTAGCCTAGCGTCAATTCTAATGTGAAACAATCTTTTTTTTAAAGGTTAATTTTGTTCGAGAACATTTGTAAATCTGTTATAACACATTAAATGTTGGGAATTTGAATCATGAAACGTTTATTGCTTTATTTGGGATTGATTGTTTTTGCCTTTATGGATAAGGTGCCTCCGTCTTTGGCGGAACGTGCAGAAGCCCATCATATTATATGGGATAGCCAGAAACGTCTCCCCATTGCAATCGTAGGTTCTAGTTTTTACCTTGAACCCTGTGTATTTGAAAACCAAGGGCATCAAGGATTGTTTGAGCGAATTTACACGGACCCTGGTACCATGAAATACTGGGGGAGTGGGGGTGTGCGCACAAAAGAGGATGCTGTGTTGGCTGTTGAACGGTATGCGCGACCTTGGATTCATCGGCAGCTAACAGGGGGCTTTGTGGTCATGTATACAGGTCGCCCCGTAATGTTGGTGGGCGTTGGGTTGTTTCAGGCCGCAGGGGTAAGTGAGTTTTATATTATGGCTGATCCAACTGTCCGCGGGAAAGGATTAGCAACAGAAGTAATGAAAGCGCTTAAGGAGTGGTGTGTCTTTTTGAAAGAGTCGAACATTCCAGCCTTTATAGACTATACTACAGGGAAGAAAGCTCGGTTAAACGCACTTTTTGCAACAGCAAGTGAAGAAAATGTTCCCAGTATTCGGTTGATGCTTAAAAGTGGGTTTAAACCCATCAAGTCTTTGGATCGGTATCGGCATGGATTTCCGTACTATGCTCAGATGTTTCAAGCACCTTCCTCTATTAAGGGGGTAGAAAATGGAGAGTTGTCTATTATTTATCCAACACGTTTTATGAAACGCAAGGCTGGTTTTGAATTAAAGATCAAAGATATCGGATCTCAATGAGAGCCCAGTTTTAAAAATCATGATTTCGTTCATTGTTTGTTAATAAGTTGATGATATTGTGAGGATGGTAAAGGTTACATCAGCGCTTGG
>CAZMBF010000037.1:0-7861 GCA_964564365.1 uncultured Alphaproteobacteria bacterium | reverse complement strand
ATTATCAACCCCCATTGACAATGAGCGCAAATACTCTTGCGTAAAGGTTAACAGTTCTTTTTCAAAAAAGAATCTTGGAAACCTAACAAAAATATCACTTTCTATGGGATTTTCAATGTGTGACTCAAGTGCCAGGAACCCCTTGGTTTTTACAGTTTTAAGAAAAACCGCCATAAAAACCAACAGCTCTTGATAGTCTTTTTTGTGGTATTTGGGACCTTTAAAAACCATTGGAAGATCTTTGATGAGTTGTATTAACGCATGAGAAGGAACTCCTATAAACAATGAGCCAATCCCAGTTCCCATAATCACAATAAATTCTACAGGTTGCAGCAAAAGAGCTGGATTCCCACCAGCAATCATAAAGCCGCCAATTGCGCTTGTAAAAACTATAACAAATCCAATAATTGGAAACATAAGTCACCTCTAAACACGAGGCTAACTGACAAAAATTAAAATATCGTAAAATGACCGAAGTAAAAGTAGCTTTTCTTATTATAAGAAAATGCGTTTCACTCATTTTTTTGTTATGAATCTGCTAGTAGATTAGACGCGAGAATATGATTCGGGTTGTACCGTTACATCATGGTGTCAGATAACCTAGATTGAACTAGGCCACAAAATAGCGGGAAATCTCTACAGAACACCGTGAGTAAGGCAAATGTTGGGCTAACTTAAAATATTCTTGGCCAATATTTTCAAAGCTGCGGGAATAAGGGCTTCTATGGATGTAACTGGCATTGAAGCCAAGGCCTTTTGCAAGGCTTGTTGAGCTTCATAACGCTTATACCCAAGCTGCAATAAGGTCGACAGCGCATCCTCTAAATTAATGGTAGAGTTACTCGAACCCCGTCCAGATACACCCAAAGATATCTCTTGCTTGGAAGCATAGTCTTTTAGCTCTGTAATGATACGTGTTGCAACCTTTGGTCCGATGCCATCTGCTCGCTTAAATGCACCAACATCCTGAGCCATAATAGCTTCTAATATTTGCGTTGGCGTTAAAATAGAAAGTATCGCAGCTGCAGACTTTCCACCAATTCCTTGCACTGACATTAATTTTTGAAACAATACTTTTTCACTCAATTCTTTAAAACCATACAACGTCATCATTTCTGGACGTATCAACATCTCAATGAACAAGCTTAGCTCTTGATTACTTTGTGCTTGATGTAAAATATAATCTGGAACCGTGACGATATATCCAACACCGTTTACGTTTAGGATAATATGGTCATCTAAAATATGTTCTACTGTTCCTGTTAATTTTCCAATCATGATAACTCTCTTGTTAACACAGAATGATGGCCATGACAAATGGCGATAGCTAAAGCATCAGCGGCATCCAACTTAACAGGTGTTGCTTTAGGAAGTAGTACTTGAACCATATGGGCGACTTGCTCTTTGCTTGCGTGTCCAACACCAACGACGGATTTTTTGACTTTGTTTGCAGGATATTCTGAAACTTTTAATTCAAAGAGTGCCGGTGTCATTAAAACAACGCCACGCGCCATTCCTAATTTCAACGTTGAAACTGGATTATTGTTCACAAACGTTTCTTCAACCGCTGCTTCCTGCGGCTTATGCTGGTCAATAATGGTCTTTAGCCCCTTAAATAATTCTACTAAACGTTCTGACAAATTCATTTCTGTCGTTGACGAAATAACACCATGTGCTACATGCATTAACTGATTGCTTTTTATATCAATGATGCCCCACCCAGTGTGACGCAATCCTGGATCTAATCCTAAAATTCTGCGCACACACATTAATTCAACTTTTCAGTGATATCGGCAGAAATATCAGCGTTATCCCATACATTCTGAACGTCATCGTTATCTTCTAAGGCGTCCATAAACTTCATAAATTTTTGAGCTGATTCAAGATCTGTGATTGCATGGGGAGATTTTGCTGTCCAAATTAACTTTCCGCTTTCGGGATCACCTAGCTTATCTGACAACGAGTCTCGAACTGTTGCGAAATCTTCTACCGAGCAATAAATTTCATGCCCCTCATCTGTTGATTCCACATTTTCAGCGCCGGCCTCAAGGGCGGCCTCGAACATAGCTTCTGCAGAAAGTTTTGCAAGCGGATATCGCAAGTATCCAAGTCGATCAAACATAAAGCTTACGCTGCCAGATTCTCCCATATTTCCGCCACCTTTCGAGAAAATGGATCGAACTTCGGGAGCGGTTCGGTTACGATTGTCAGTCAAGCATTCTACAATGACGGCAACGCCTCCTGGGCCATATCCTTCATAGCGCGTTTCGATGTAATCTGCACCACCATCTTCTCCACTTGCTTTTGAGATTGCACGCTCAACGTTATCTTTTGGCATGTTTGCTTCGCGGGCATTAATTAACGCCGCACGCAATTTTGGATTGCTGTTAGGGTCTGTGCCGCTGGATTTAACAGCAACGTGAATTTCTCTAAGTATCTTTGTGAAGATTTTCGCTCTTTTTTTGTCTTGTGCACCTTTTCTGTGCATAATGTTTTTAAACTGCGAATGACCGGCCATAATTTCTCTCATAAAAACTGTGTTCTTTATTTTTAATCAAAATACAAAGTTTTCTCAATGGAAAAATATGGAAAGTGAGGATAATTAATTGACATTCGTAAAACCTACCTATAATATCACTCTAGTTTTTAATGTGTTTTTTAAAGTTATGAAAAAATTGTTAGTGTTAGGGGTGCTATTTTCGCTGTCCTATTCTTTTGCATCTGCACCAAAAAGTTTTCACCCTCATAAGTTGGTACGAACAGTAAGTTTAGATACTGGATACTTGCCGTCATTAAATTCTAATCGAGCTATCGGTGAATTTGATCTAGAACTTCGTCAAGCATGGGGCGCTTTATATGATTGGCAACACGACGCTTGGAAACCCTCCACGTTCTTTGGACGATCGATTTTATACTCACTGTTTAGTCTTGCAACCTGGGGTCCAACCATGGGCCAGGCGGCTACGTATCATGAGCTTGGTCACGCCACGCGATTACGATCTATTGGTATTAACGCAAGCTTTATTAATATTGGCAAGGCCGTCTGGAATGTTTATGTCGAAGAAAAACAAAACTTAACAATAGAAGATCTGTTATCCGACGAATACTTTCCAACTGTTGGGGGAACTGTATTGGTTAATTTTCCTTGGCCAGTTGCATTTATGTTGTCAGCTGTTATACCCAGGTACGAACAGCCCCCTCTTTTTCAGCCTTCAAATGCTGAAAAACACTATGATCCTCAAAAACTTTCTGATGCTAATCTGTTTTTAAAAGAAGCTTATGAAATGAAAAAGTATAATCCAGAGAAGGATAAAGATTACGTCCAGCTGAGCAAACTAACTGATGAAATCTTAACTTCCAGAACAAAGATATTAGTTATGGCCGGAGGTTTAAACAACCAACAGGACCAATGTCGCAGGGTTGAAAATCATCTGTGGCATAATGAAGGTGATCACTTCACCCTTGTCGGTACTTACTTCTGGGATAAGACCTGGGCAGGTCTGCAGTCATACTTAAGCAGGAACAAAGACTGCAAAGATGGTCAAGACACGTCTAGAATTTGTAATGCATATGCACAACTTGGAATTGATTTGACTCACCAAGAAATCATTACATATTCTTACTTATCTTATCTATTAAGTTCACAAACATACATGAATATTTACCAAATATATAAAACTATTGCTGATGGTGAAAACAAAGTATATGCACCTGAATTTCGGAACATACGACTTCCAAACGTGGCATTATACTTTACGACAAAAGGCCCTACATATAATGTCAGCACAGGATACCACCATGGGGATACTTGGTACTTTCCTGTAAGTGTTGAATTTGGGTTAAAGCAAACTACCTGGGAAGTCACATTAGGTGTTCGCAAAAAGTTTCCAGCGTTTCATAACAGCTTTATTCATGCAGAGGTTGTCTTTAATGCCCAAGCAGTGGGGGGATCGTTATATGGCGGCGCTATTTTAGACAAAGTGTGGAATGTTCAAGCCGGATTTACATACCACAACGCAAACACCTTTCAAGGTGAACGAAACATACCCTCATACAAAGAGGGAGACACCGATATCGAAGCTTGGATAAAATTAGGGGTCGTATATTAAATTTATGGCCTTGAATATCAAATATTTGACTATATAATAAGTACACAAAGTAACCCTTACACACTTAAGTCATTTTGGAACTGAAACCCATGGATAACAACGTCAAATTATTTTTAAAAACAAACAATCGCACCTATGACATTTGGGGACATAGCGTTCTTGTATTGATGATCATAAGCTATACCATGTATTTTTTGGTGCGTCAGAACTTTTCATTAGCAATGCCCTTTATTGAAGGATTATTAGGTTTTTCTAAAACAGAAATTGGCATTATTATGACATCTTCGTTATTCGTGTTTGGCGTTGGAAAGTTTGTTAATGGCTTTTTTAGTCACCTACTGCGACCAAAGGTATTTTTATCCTTAGGGCTTATTGGTTCCTCGTTAATGAATATTGCCTTTTCTAAGGTATCCACGCTTGTGGGATTTAGCATTATTTGGTCTTTTAATGCATTCTTTCAATCAATTGCATGGCCACAGTGTGTTCGTTTGATGAGCGAATGGTACAGCCCAACCCAGCTAGGCACCCGATGGGGGCTTGTGAGTATGGCGAACCAAGCTGGGTCGTTTTTAGTATTCGTGTTTTTTACATTCTTGATAGAATCCTATGGGTGGAGAGCATCATTTTTCATTCCAGGCATGGCGGGCATTATTGCAGGTCTAGTTATTCTTGCGCTTCCGTTAGAAGTTCCAAAACAATTGGGGCTTTGCTCGATGGAAGAACGCCATGGCTTAGAAATAGATCTTTCTGCATCTGCTGATACAAATTTCCGTCAAGTAGGTTGGAGTATTTTGAGAGAGATTTTCACCAACAAATTCCTTTGGTACGTATCCCTAGCAACTTTCTTTATCTATATCGTTAAAACAGGATTCTGTTCCTGGGCGCCCACTTATTTAAAAGAAGCAAAAGGGCTTGGGATCAAATCGGTAGGTTTCAACATGGGAATATTTGAATTTGCAGGAGCCTTTGGCGGTTTAATTGCAGGCTGGCTATCTGACAAAGTATTTAAAGGTCGCAGAGGTCATGTCGGCGTCATTTATTTAGGCGGAATGGTTGTTTTATTAACCGCATTGTGGCTAGTCCCCATCAATGTTCTTGGGCTTGATGCTGTATTGTTAGCCGGATTAGGGTTTGTATTATTTGGACCTCAAGTCATGGCGGGGGCTGCATCCGTAGATTTATCCAGCAAGAAAGCAGCAGTAGCTGCAAACGGCTTTGTTGGTTTCTTTTCATATTTTGGCAGCTCGGTTGTATCAGGAGTGCTGTTGGGGTATGTCACCCAACATTATGGGTGGTCAGCAACGTTTTTAATTCTGATTGCATCATCCTTAATGGCGGCTTTCTTTTTCTGGAAGACACTCGGATACACGAACAAACAAGTTGCTTCCCTACAGAAAAATGATAAATTAGAGCCCTCAAAAGACGCCGTTAACCTTTCGTAAAGGAAAAGTGTCTAAATAATTAAGTGTTATTTGGCGATTAAGGAAAAAAGAATGGGTGTTGTGCCACTGTGGTTTCCCTCAAGTAATCGTGTATCCTCTACACGTGTGTGGGAGTTTATTCAACTGATAAACAACAAGAATCAGTTGAACATCAATTCATTTGACGATTTGTGGGCCTGGTCAGTTGATTCACCCGAGGCGTTTTGGAAATCAACGGCTGAATTTACCGGACTGATATCTTCTCCTTTAAACGGACCTTTCAAATCAGATAATCAGCAAATGTGGAAACAGCACTTCTTCCCAGAAACTACATTAAACTTTGCAGAAAATCTTTTGCGTCGTCGTGATGATCATCCTGCGATTATATTTTGGGGTGAAGACCGTGTAACGACAACCCTTAGTTATAAAGAGCTTTATCAGCAAGTATGCAAGCTTGCAAATACACTAAAAGCAAAAGGACTTAAAGCTGGCGACCGCGTTGCAGGTTTTGTTCCAAACACGCCGGAAGCTTTAATCGCGATGCTGGCAACAACTGCCTTGGGTGGTGTGTGGTCATCGGGATCTCCAGACTTTGGTGTAGAGGGAGCGCTGGATCGATTTGAGCAAATTGAACCCAAATTCTTATTTGCAGCTGACGGATATTATTACAACGGCAAGGCAATAGATACGCTAGAGAAAACATCTGAAATTGCTTCTAAGCTACCTACTCTAACACACACAATCATATTTGATTACATTGGCTATGTTACTGACGACTCTCTGTATACCGACACCTTTATTCAGTGGAATGATTTTGTCGCCGATTCAACAGCTGATGACATTGTGTTTGAAAAATTCCCATTCAATCATCCTCTGTTTATTATGTTTTCATCCGGAACAACGGGAAAACCAAAATGTATCGTGCACGGCGCGGGGGGTACATTACTGCAACATATGAAAGAGCATCAGCTACATATGGACATTCATCCTAACGATCGTATGTTTTATTTTACAACCTGTGGGTGGATGATGTGGAACTGGTTGGTGTCGGGGTTAGCCAGCAATGCCACCTTAGTTTTATTCGACGGATCACCCTTTGCCCGCAAAGGGCGAATTCTTATTGATATGATTGATGAAGTTGGTGTCACAATGTTTGGTGTTTCTGCCAAATACATTGATGCTCTAGCTAAATTAAAAATAGCTCCCATAGACACACATCAATTAACCACATTACGGGCTATCGGGTCCACCGGATCACCTTTATCACATGAAAGCTTTGACTATATTTATACTCAGTTTAAAAAAGACGTTCAGCTTGTCTCTCTATCCGGTGGTACTGACATTGTGTCGTGCTTTGCGTTAGGTAATCCAATTGGTCCAGTTTATCAAGGTCAACTGCAGTCCCGCGGGTTAGGTTTGGATGTAGATGTATTTGACCATAATGGCCAGCCAATTAAAGCTCGCAAAGGAGAGCTGGTGTGTAAACATGCCTTCCCCGCAATGCCGCTGTGTTTCTGGAATGATCCTGGCGATGTTCGTTATAAAGCCAGTTACTTTGAGCTCTTTGAAAACATATGGTGTCATGGCGATTATGTAGAGCTGACGGCTGAGAATGGAATGATTTTTCATGGACGTTCTGACGCAGTTTTGAATCCGGGCGGAGTTAGGATTGGTACAGCAGAAATTTATCGCCAAGTTGAAAAAGTAGACGAAGTTTTAGAATGCTTTGCCATAAGTCAGAACTGGGAACATGATGAACGCATTGTGCTGTTTGTAAAGCTCCGAGATAACCTTACGTTAACAGATGAGTTGAAATTAAAAATCAAAGATATCATTCTAGCCAACACCACTCGCCGTCATGTGCCTGATGTTATCATCAGTGTTCCAGACATTCCCAAGACACGCAGTGGTAAAATCGTAGAACTAGCAGTGCGCAGCCTTATTCATGGTGAAGAGATTAAAAACATAGAGGCGATTTCCAATCCAGATACCTTGGAGTTTTTTAGGAACATTCCAGTATTGATGAAATCATAAGCTATCATTTTCTTAACCAAATCTTAACCATTTCTCTCTAACATAAATATTTGAATGGTATTTATTAGGAAAAAGATAATGAAAACGATAAAATTAACATTAGGTGTAATGGGCTGTTTAGTAACGACATCTTGGGGTGCTGATTCCACAGAACTGATAGAAGGCGGTGTGGGCGAAGCAGAATCTTTGTAACCGTCTAAGTAACCCCGCCATATCTGGAAAGAGGGTTGGATTTTCTGGGTTTTTAGATTGATGGGTGGGGTAAGAATATTTTAGCTTGTATCTTTTTGGGTGGTT
>CAZMBF010000036.1:0-7886 GCA_964564365.1 uncultured Alphaproteobacteria bacterium | reverse complement strand
ATTGATCATCAAAGTAAATCGCCAGCTCTAATGCGAATGATCCCAGGGTTTAGTGACGAGGTAGAGGACTATAATTTGGTGCGATCGCACCTCTCAAAGGGACATCGATTGATTCAATCTGGCTTTACAGTTGGGATTTATGCGCCGGAATCTGAATTGATGAAAGAAGAGCAGGTGATGCTCAGTCTCTTTCGAAACAATCACTGGGGCTTGGAGGCGAATACGTATACGCATTTAAGCCATCATCTAGCATGTTTACCCATGAGTTGGAGCCCGGATCATATCGCAGCGTTTCAGCAGAAAGGGCTCACCTTAAAAAAAGGGGTCAGTTCCGAAATGCGAGTGATGACGCCGATTCAAGGAGAATGGCAAGGAACGAGGTCTCCTGGAATGTTGCTGATGGGACGGAAAGGACAATTGTTTCAGTGGTCAGCGTTTGATAATGATTCTGGGAATTATAATACGATTGTGGTGGGGAGAAGCGGTTCTGGGAAGTCGGTGTTCATGCAAGAATTGCTCGTGAGTACCTTGGGGTGTGGAGGACGCGTCTTTGTGATTGATGTTGGGCGATCGTTTGAACGGACGTGTAAGATTCTAGATGGGCAGTTCATGGAGTTCACAAAACATACGCCGTTGTGTTTGAATCCCTTTACAAAGATGGGGCTATCAGAATCAGAAGATTTGGAGGATACCTTCAGCATGCTCAAATCCATTGTGGCGATGATGGCAGCGCCTACGGGTAAAACGGATGATTACGAAAACGCATTGATTGAAACAGCGCTGCGCGATGCGTGGAATCTCAAACATCAACAGGCGACCATGACAGATGTGTCAGATGTTTTGCGAACCAGCACTGATGAACGAGCCAAAAAGTTAGGTGTTATGTTGATCCCATATACGAAAGACGGAGTGTATGGTCGATACTTTGAGGGAGAAAATAACATTAACTTCAACAAACCCACGGTGGTTATTGAACTGGAAGAGTTGAAGGAGCGTAAGGATTTACAATCTGTGGTGCTACAAATCTTTATGATGACGATTACAAATCAGATGCTGATGGGGGATCGTAAGACGCCGTTTCATATGTGCTTTGATGAAGCGTGGGATCTGTTGCGAGGTGAACAAACCGGCGTGTTCATTGAAACCCTAGCCAGGCGTCTTCGTAAATACCGTGGTTCTTTAGTGGTTGGCACCCAAAGTATTAATGACTTTTATAAAACGCCTGGAGCGCTTGCGACCTTTGAGAACAGTGACTGGATGTGTTTGTTATCTCAAAAGAAAGAATCGGTAGATGCCTTAAAAGAGAGTGGGCGGTTATCAATGGAAGGGAGTATGGAAACGGCCTTAAAGAGTGTCACCACACGGCACGGCGAATGGAGTGAAGTGATGATCTATAACTCCAGTTATGGCTACGCCATTGGGCGACTCATGATGGATCCTTTCTCTGTCTTACTCTATTCAACACAGGCTCACGAATACACAAAGATTCAGCAATTGCAACGTGAAGGTCTGAGCATTGAGCAGGCCATTGATCATATGATCGAGCAGAGAAAGAAGGGGAAAGCATGAAGTGGTCTATCAATCAAAAAGAATTGCTTTGGATGTTCGTTGTCGGTCTTATGATTTGGAATATCGGATTAACGTTTCGAACGTCCAATCTAATGATTGTCAGGCTCGATATGGCAAGGGTTGTTCGAGTTGCAGCACAATGTTTGGCGGAGATATCGGAAGAGGACGACCTTGAATCCGCTAAGGATAAACTTGGACAGCAGCTGCGTTCAGTCGTTCAAGCTTATGCCGTTAAATACAAAGCAATTGTGGTGGATTCAGGGACAGTCATCGCGGGAGCAACCCATGATATTACGGAGGATGTAATCAAGGAGGTCACACGATGACACACAAAGGTAAACGAGGGATATGGATTGTTTGTTTCTTCTCAATATTAATACTGGTCTCTCAGTTTGTGATTATACGGTGGAATCTTTCACACAGTTTGCCGGGACGCATGTTTATCGGAACTACGTGGGACTTTACACCAAAACGTGGTGACTTGATCAGCTTTGATCATCCAGTCTTCGAAGCTCCTATAGCAAAGATTGTTGTGGGCGTTGCTGGTGACAGGGTCGAGATCTATAACGGACATGTGTACGTTAATGGTATTGATCGTGGGTGCGTCCTCGACAAAAGTCCACGCTCTGAAAAGCCATTAACGCCGATTCAACCGTGTATTATTCCTGAAGGGTATGTCTATGTGTGGGCTCCGCATCTGGAAAGTTTTGATTCACGGTATCAAAATATGGGACTGATTCACATATCACGAGTTAAGGAGCGATTATGGCGCGTGTTCTAGGGATCTTCTTGTCGCTTTTGGGCGCTATTCAAGCGAAAGACTTTGGCGTTCAAGGCACGACGTATCCTGTGATTGAAGAGAGCTTGCTCGAGCATCTGCAACACCAACTCTCTGCGTTACCGCATGAGACCTTACAATTAAAACAGCTCGAGGTTCAGGCGCGGGTCAAGAAGTCTGTAGTGAATCCAATTCCTGTTTCTGGGGTTCATAAAGCAACGAGCTTCCGAAGATATTCGGTTGATCCCACCATTACCTTAGACAAAGATATTCTGGATCATCAAGGACACATCATTGCTGCAAAAGGCTCAACAGTTAATCCTTTAACAACGGTACAGCTCAAATCATCGCTTCTCATCTTTGATGGTACGGATCCAGAACAGGTAACATGGGCAGTAACGCAGGGAGATCGTACCAAATGGATCATAATCAAAGGGCGACCTTTTGATCTGATGAAGCAACACGAACTAGCGGTGTATTTTGATCAAGGCGGAGCCATTTGCAGGCAATTTAAGATTGTGGCAGTACCAGCCATCGTTCGCCAAAATGGTCAGTTGCTTGAAGTCGAAGAGGGGTTTGGAGGTGACGATGCGCATTAAGGTTCGAAGCGGGCTATTCCTACTGTTTGGCGTCCAAGGGGTTATACAGGTACTGTATTGGGAACTCATCAAGGGATATCCAGCCTGTTTCATGTGTAAAGGATATCGGGTGTTGTATATAAGTATCTTGCTGACAGCGATACTCTATCGGAAGCGCGCAAGCTTCGTTCGATTGCTCGTCCTATGTGGCTTGATCGCTGTCGAAACACTTTGGGGTCTTTGGAATGTGGTTCAGCAGATGGGGGTAGTTACAAAAAAGTGTAATGCAACAGCGCAGATTATAGAAGAAAAGATGGTCTTTGTCCCGTGCGCAGCTCAATTTGATTACTGGGATAGAGTGTTCAGTTCTCCTGTTGGACTGAATGCGCTGCTTTCCGTGATGATGTTGGGATATGTCATCGGTGTTCTATGGCAACTCCAGTTCTGGAGATTCAATCTCTGGCGATTTAAGGGGTTTCGATGGAGTCTTATTCTCATAAGCCTATTGATTCAGGACATTGTCGCAAGTTCACAAAGAAGTGTAAATACAGCAATACAGCAAGCTGTAAACGTGCAAAATAATAAAGCTTTTGAAAAAGATGTTCAGAAGATTCGAGAAACTGCAGAAAAGAATGCAAAACTATATGAAGCACAGGCAAGGCAACTAGGGGACGCCTCTTCCAAATCTGCGCGTGCTGCGGCTCAAGCGATCATTGATGGGCATCATTCGTCTCATGCGAACAAAGGCTGCTGTATAGGCAAATGTCACTCGTTTCAGCTAACATCGGAGTTCGAACCATCACTTCAAGTATGTATGTCGTTCTCTGTTCCGATTCAGGTTTGGAAAGACTTAAATGAGGATCTGATCCGCCATCAGGGTGTGTTTGTGGTGAAGGGCTTACCCAATAATAGCTTCCAAGCGTTTGCAGGGAAGGTTTTAGAGTTCCGAAAGCAAGGAATTACAGCACCAATTCGTATTGATCCTAAACTATTTGATCGACATCAGATCACTCAGGTTCCAGTGTTTGTGGTGAATGAAAAAGAAGAGTCCCATACAGTATCAGGAACAGTCACGATTCCATATGTGATGAACATCCTGCACATCAAACAGGAGGGGAACCAATGAGAGTTATCCTTCTTCTCATCGCATTGTTTCCTGTAACGGAAGCAAAATGTCGTGGTAAGTTTGTGAATCCGATTACGGATATTTGTTGGGGATGTTTGTTTCCGATTACTGTCGCAAGTGCAAACGTGACAGGCGGAGATGATTTTACAGACTATTCTAAGGTCATATGCACATGTCCTGGATTTCCACCAAAAGTAGGCATCCCCATGTCGTTTTGGGAGCCGTCCAGGCTTGTGGATGTAACTCGAAGTGCCTATTGTCTGGTGGGGATGGGCGGAATCTCGTTAGGATCTGAAAACGTTAAGAATCGAGGAACAGTAGGGCGGATTGACGAAATTGGAACCCAGAATAGTTTTTATCACGTCCATTGGTATATTTATCCAGTAATTGCATGGTTAGAGCTGCTCACAGATTTTTTATGTATTGAACGCGAAAAGTTAGACATCGCATATATGACGGAACTTGATCCGTTTTGGAATGATCCAGAGTGGGGCTCTGTGATGAACCCAGAAGCCGCTATTTTTGCAAATCCATTAGCTCAAGCAGCCTGTTTAGGGGATTGTACGGCCTCTTCGCTGAATAAGCCGATGGATAGTTTGTTTTGGTGTGCAGGATGTGAGGGGTCGTTATATCCATTTACAGGAGCCGTTGCACATCATGTCGGTGGGCTACAGAGTAGTTCGTTATTGATGCAACGGATGGTGGCAAAACTCCATCGAATGATGGCGCTTAGAGGGGTTGATTCAACAGAGTTCTGTGAAGATCGAATTCAGCCGATCATTCAAAAAACCTTGTATAAGCATCAGTTAGTTTATCCCACACCGCTCACGGAAGGAGCTTGTCAGGCCTTTGGGCGGAGCGATATGATTTGGGGGATTGCGAAGACACGTCCGGTGACAGGAGAGGACTTTTCCTATTTTGTGTGGCGGAAGCGACACTGTTGTTTGGATTTAGTAAAGCCGGTGCTTGCCATCGCAACAGATGGGGCAATGTGATGAAACTGTTTGGATTAATCATTGTGCTTAGCTTAACCTGTATCAATGGGAAGATGGATCAAGCAAAACGGGAGGGCGAAGCCTTAGCTCGCTCTCAGAAAACAATTCATGGTGCGCAACCTACTAAACGACAAGAGCCTAACGCAGTCCTCCCAAACTCCGACAAGGGAAAAACGTTTGATGCACGTAAAGCTAAACAAGACGTAACATTCAAACGTGTTCCAGAAACACCCGCCGACAATTTGCAGCCGAAGACGCCCTATGACTTACGAGCCGATGATCCCATGTTTACAGAAGGGGATCGGATCACAGAGAATCCTGAGACGATCTTAAATGCTACAATTACCCAGCATGAAACTGGAGCCGAATATACAACCAAAACCTGTCGAGAGTCAGGTAAACCCTATCCGATTACGGTTGTTCGCAATTTAAGGGTCGATGTTAAACATACACCACTGATCAAAAAAAACGTCAAAGTCTGTAAAGGTCACCGTATCTCCGATGATTATTTCTGGGGAGGGATTCGGGGTAAGAACGTCGATTTTAAAACCTATCATCGAAAACGATTAGAGGCAGATCCAGACGTGGATGTTAGCACGATTGATGCCTGGACAAACTCTGGCATATTCTTTGATGATGTGTTTGTTGCCTGGAAGCACACAGAAGATGCACAGAGCTGTGACAAATACGACAGGGTAGATAAAGTAATCCAGGAAGAAAAGTGGGAAGAAGTAGGCGAAGAATGGGTGGCAGAAGATAAGTCAAACTATATGAAAGGACGAGGACCTGATTGTCGGTTAACGTATCGAGAGGTCTTAATAGGGCCTGAAACACGGATGATTAATGGTAAGCTAGTGTCTCGTGGTTCGTGGAAAGATAAACAAACCTATCATTGCCAATACCCGTTTGTCAAAGGATGTGAAGCCATAAGGGCTGCAAAGTGTGAAGAGCTGTCACAACGATGTGTTCAAGTGGGTGTAAACGAAACCTGTGCTCTGTGGGAGAAAACGTTTCAATGTAAAACAAAATCGGGAAGACTCATGACAGCAGCATCGAGTCGAGACGGATTATATTGTTTAGATGGGCATTGTGTCGACACATCGTATAATGACAATCAACAGTTTGGAGAAGTCATAACCAAACTATCCGTATTTAGTGAGATCAAAAAAGAGCTTCACGATCAGCATAAGTTTGATGCGCGCACGGCCAAAGTGTTTGGTGGTGAACATTTAAAGTGCCATAAAAACGTCTGTGAAACGTTGATGTATGATTGTTGTGGAAGTTTAGACGGATTTACCAACATGATTGGGTTATCGAGATGTGACGCGGAAGAAAAGGCTCTGTCGGAACGGAAGAAAGCAGGTCATTGTCATTACGTGGGCTCCAAAAGTGAAGACTTCTTAGGATTCTTGTGGAAAAGTCGGGACGTACATAGCTATTGCTGCTTTCCATCTAAGTTTATGAGAGTCTTACAAGAGAAGGCACGAGAACAATTGGGGAAGAGCTGGGGGTGGGGCGGGTCGCCCAACTGTGACGGGTTAACCATGGATGAAATCAAACGCCTACGGTTTGATCTGATGGATTTAACAGAAGCCTACGAAGAGCAGCTCAAAAACCTCAAAGAGCGTAACAAAGGAGATGTCACTAAACAGTTTGAAAATGAGCGTGCTGTCAAAGCAAAACTTGAAAAACGGATGAAGGCGTTACAAGGGGATACACGACGATGAAAAAAATGTGGTTCATCTTGAGTTTGATATTCTTTGAGTCTAACGTACAGGCACATTTCTTTAATGAGAAAGCAAAAGGCTGGCACTGGTACCAGGCTGAGCCTGGACCCAAAAGGCAACGTGACGTTGCATCCGATACGAAAGATAGCTCCGATAAAAATAAATCTAAAACAGAAACATCTAATGGATGCAACGTCACGTTGCATGCGGTGGAAGAACTTGCAGAAAAGCGGAAAGTGCTTGAGGAGGCTATGGCAGAATCCATCTTAAGACCCACACCTCAGAATGTGGCGCGCGTTCAGAAACTGCACTACCAGTGGCTCGATCAGTCGCAAAAGTTCTCCGGCCTTTGGATGAAAAACCTTCTACAAAGTCCAGAACTAGATGCAACCGTCAAACATCCGGTGACGCAGTTTGGGATTCACCTCAAAAAAGAAGACGACCAATTAAAATTGGAAACTCGGGTGAAGTCGCTATCTCAGCACTATGGGTTATTCTTTATCTATCAAGGGAACTGTAAGTTCTGCCAAGGTATGGCAAAGGTAGTGAAGCAGTTGAGTGAAAAATATGGCTGGAAAGTATTAGGCGTTAGTCAGGATGGCATGATGTTACCGGAGTTTCCAGAGTCCAAGAAAGATAATGGCATCAGTCAAGCCTGGGGCATTAAAGGCGTCCCCGCCGTGTTTGTAGTAAATCCTGAGACGGAACAGGTCATTCCCATCGGGCACGGACTCATTAGTTTAGATCAATTAGAGCATAATTTAATCCTTCAACTGTTTAAGAAAGGACGATCATGAGCGTATATAGGGTCTATAGATGTTTGGTTGCTGCCTTATGTGTCATTCCCCCAATATTTGGATCTGACATCAGCAGTAGCTTAACGAGCTTTTTTAACAAGATGGGGATGGCCAGTAATATCACGCCGCCCGCTCTCTTTCAAGATCAGGCCGCAGGGTATGCAACGGGGGGTGGGGTATCCTTTAGTGGGAATGTGATGGATTCCAAATTAGCCCATATTGAGATGCCCAGTATTCGGTATGGTAACTGTGGGGATATCGATATCTATGCCGGAGGATTCTCGTTCATCTCGGGTGAAAAAATCGTTCAAACATT
>CAZMBF010000035.1:2049-7905 GCA_964564365.1 uncultured Alphaproteobacteria bacterium | reverse complement strand
AATTCTTCGGGGCTGCGAATACGCGCGGTTGTAGAAACGTTAAACTGACGTTCACCACCCACGATGCTACCTCCCGGACGCTCAACGTTTTGCTTGCGAATTTCATTGTAAACATCCAGTGCGTTTAAGCTGTGTGCGGCAAGCTTTTGGGGGTCTAACCAAATACGCATCACAAATTGACCACCACCTAAGATTTCAACCTTAGACACACCATTAATGTTCCCCAAAGGATTCTCTAAATAGCGACGCGCATAATCAGCCAAGTCCGTTTCTGTTCGGCTGGTACTGTTCAATGCCAAATACAACACAGGACTTGCATTTGCATCTGACTTGATCATCACTGGATCGCGCACATCGGTGGGTAACAAACTACGAATACGTGCAACTTTGAATAACACGTCAGTTGCAGCTGCATCTAATGATCGATCCATGTTAAAGTTCAAATATACGTTACTTTTTCCGCGCATGGATGTTGAAGTGATGAAGTCTAACCCCTCAATCTTTGCAAGCTCTTCTTCTAATACTTTAGTAACGGTATTTTCAATGATCTCAGGACCTGCTCCATGAAAGTCCGTTTCTAAGCTGAGTGTTGGTTTTTCGAACTTTGGATACTCGTTAATGGGCAGGCGCATAAATGCAACTATTCCCACAAGAATCAAAATTAAGTTAACAACGATCGATAAAACTGGTCGTTTAATGCAAATTTCTGAGATCTTCATACACCCAACCTCTAATCTTCACTTGGAACTTCAGATGCTACTGCATCTAAAACCGATTTACTAGCAACAGCTTCTTCAGCTGCTACTGTTTTTTGAATTCGAACCTCTTGACCATCATGTAAGCCAGTTTGTCCACCAGTAACAACGACATCCTTTGGTTCCAACCCCTTCATGATTTCAACCATGCCATTCTGGCGTGTGCCAATCACAACAGGCGTTAATGCAGCATACCCCACATTTCCTTGAATTTTCGTCACACGATACACATAGCTTTGGTTTCCAGTGCGTTCAACAGCACTTTCAGGAACTTGAATTGCGTTAGCAACTTCTCCAATTACAACCAAAACCTTTGCAAACATACCTGGCTTTAAAGCGCCATTTTGGTTAGCAACCGAACCTCTAACACGAAGTGTATTTCCCGCTTCATCCACACGAGCATCTACAGCATCAATCTTCGCCGCTAATCTTTCAATAGATGTTCCATCCACTGAAAGCAAGATTTCTTGCCCAGCTTTTAATGTACCCGTGTATGCACCTGAAACGTTAAAATCAACCAATATTGGATCAATATCAACCAATGAGACGATCTCATGATTTTGGTTTAAATAAGCCCCAGTGCTAATATCCTTTTCACGTATTCCTAACACACCCTCGAATGGCGCACGAATAATGCTTTTTCGCACCAGTAAATCTTTCTCTGCAGCTTGAGCTCGGGTTTGTTCATATTCAGCTTTTGCTTTCTCAAACTCTGAACTACTGATCAGCTTCTTCTGAAACAACTCGTTACTGCGCTGAAATAATTGAGAGTATTGCTCTGCTTTTGCTCTAGCCTGCTCTGCTTCTAATCTCAATTGTTGGCTATCAAACTCAATCAAAGGGTCGCCCTGATTCACACTTTGTCCATCTTTAAAATGAACCTTTGAAACACGCCCGGGCATTTCAGTTTTGACGATCACTGACTGATTCGCCGCTAACTTTCCAAGTGCGTTAACCTTACGCAACAACTGACCATTTTTTACAGGTGTTACTTCAACATATTTCACACGATCAAACGATTCTATCTCTGACTTTTTACTATACTGGCGTATAAACACGCCAATTAAAACAACCCCGATAACCCCGGCAATCGTATACAAATAAGGTCTTAACTGTTTCTGATCCATAATCTACCCTTCTCTATTTTTTTCTGAACAAGTCAAGCGATATGACTTTGCTATCAATATCTGAATGATCTCCATCATTCTCTAATTCTTCTGTCAATAACATTCCAAGATCTTCATCGCTTATCTCAAACTGCAGTACAAAATCTTCTGAGGGATCTGAAAATTCTAAAATTGAATCAAACGGAACTTTAATTGTTTCAATTTTGGCATTAAAATTCAATGATACAGTAAAGTAGGTTTCAAA
This sequence comes from uncultured Alphaproteobacteria bacterium, assembly GCA_964564365.1. Taxonomy (GTDB): domain Bacteria; phylum Pseudomonadota; class Alphaproteobacteria; order UBA6184; family UBA6184; genus Bodonicaedibacter. The sequence goes on along the minus strand of CAZMBF010000035.1, from coordinate 5,779 downwards.
AACCTTAAGATTCCAAAATTGATTTTCAAGCACGATGGTCAACTCATCAGGATATTCGCTTAACAAGTATTCAGGCGCATCAACCCCTGGGTATTCTGTCTTAAACGTAATATAAAAATGTTGATCTCCGTATAAACCTTTTTCAGCTACGTGTTCCAAAGCTTTACGTACGACATATTTTAAACTGTCTTTTATGAGTTGATCGTAACTAATGAGTGACACTTCACACCTATTTTTTGTTTTTAGTGGGGGCGTTCTGTTGCCCGGTGCCCCCAAACCGCTTCGCGTTATGCTGCGCGTGCTACACCGATTACAGTGTTGCAGTTTGCTGCTACGCGACGTGCCTTTGTATTTTTGGCATTTATAAAATTAGCCCGATAACGGCGGATACCATGCCGGATGAAAGATTGCACCTTTACTATGTGCGTCGATCCTGTTTCGCCCCCTCAATTAGAGTGGTGGAGGCGCCGGGTACCGCCCCCGGGTCCGCTCCACTTATTCCGCACACCGTTTATCATCATAGTCGACCTAAGCCAACGTAATATAATATACATGGATTAAACATAAAGATCAAATGAGATTGTGTGCAAGTTCGATACATTTGAGCTACTTAGGTAGCCAGGGCAGGATGCGCGAAGCACTAGAAATCATCTCGCACACGCAAGATTTCAACAACCCTATGCTTTTGATTGCAAAATTACTTTGAAAAGTTATCCCAAAAACCTTTAACTTTATCGAAAAAGCTTTTCGTTTTTGGATGATGGTCATTCTGCTTAGACGCTTCCAAAGCTTTAAATCCATCCATTAGTTTTTGTTGCTCTGCATTCAAATTGACGGGAATCTCGACCATCGCATGTACGATCATATCACCCCGACGCGGTGTACGCATTACATTCATACCCTTGCTTTTTAATCTAAATTTATCCCCTGGCTGTGAACCTGCGGGTATGCTTACTTTTGCACGCGTCCCATCAATCGTGGGGATTTCGATCTCGCCACCCAAAACCGCCGTTGTCATGGGGATTGGAACCTGACAATGCACATCATCACCTTGACGAATAAACAACTCATGGGGTTTAACTGAAATGAAGGCATACAAATCACCTGCGTGACCACCTCGCATTCCAGCCTCACCTTCGCTGGGAATACGCAAACGAGTACCATCTTCAACACCGGCTGGAATAGTAATTGAGATTGTCTTTTTCCGTTGAACCCTGCCAGAACCTCCACATGGCGTACAGGGATCTTTAATGGTTTGTCCACCGCCACTACACTTTGTACATGTGCGCTCAAGGGTAAAAAATCCTTGATGAAATCGCATCGTTCCAGATCCATAACATTGATCACACGTGGAAGACTTTGTCCCTTTCTGAGCTCCGCTGCCATTACATTCGCCACATTTTTCACTTTTACGCAACGAAATGTTTTGAGACACCCCTTGATGGGCTTGCTCTAACGTAAGGGTTACATCATAGCGCAAATCAGAGCCCGGCTGGCCATGTTGTGCAGACCCTCTGCCACCTCTGAAATCCGAAGAGCCCCCAAAACCTTGACCAAATACTTCTTCAAAAATGTCTGAAAAGTCTCTGAATCCGCCCGCATGAAAGCCACCGCCTCCACTGCCTCCGCCGCCACCCATGCCACCATCAAAGGCGCCATGACCATATTGATCATAGGCAGCGCGCTTTTGATCATCACTTAAAACTTCATATGCTTCGCTAATTTCTTTAAATTTAGTCTCGGCTTGTTTATCCCCTTGATTACGATCTGGGTGATACTTCATCGCCAGCTTGCGATAAGCCTTTTTCAACTCTTCTTTTGAGATCGATTTTGAAACACCCAACAGTTCATAGTAATCGTTTTTTGCAGCCATTCTTTTTCCTTAACAGAAACTTACACTTGTTCATAAATGATAATTGCCCCGCATTCAATCAATTTTCACATTTTGAATACGGAGCCTTAATCAGTTCACGCCTTATTTCTTGTCGTCTTCATCAACTTCTTTAAATTCAGCGTCCACTACCGTTTCATCTTTGGGCGCATCAGCTGCCTCTGAAGAAGATTGACTTTCCTGAGCCGCCTTATACATTGCCTCACCCAATTTCATAGATGACTGCATCAATGTTTCTGTCTTTGACTTAATCGCCTCTAAATCATCTGATTTTGCAATTTGTTTCAAAGCAGCCAAGTCTTTTTCAATCGCCTCTTTATCTGCAGCAGGAACTTTGTCACCATACTCTTTCAATGTTTTTTCTGTTGTATAAATCAACGTATCCGCTTGGTTTTGTGCCTCAATCAATTCGCGACGCTTCTTATCTGCTTCGGCGTTTGCTTCTGCGTCTTTCACCATCTTTTCGATGTCGGCATCACTTAAACCGCCAGAAGGTTGAATGCGGATTTGCTGCTCTTTGTTTGTAGCCTTATCTTTAGCAGATACGTGAACAATACCGTTTGCATCAATATCAAAGGTCACTTCGACTTGTGGCATACCACGAGGAGCCGCAGGTAACCCCACCAAGTCAAACTGACCCAGCAATTTGTTATCAACCGCCATTTCACGCTCACCTTGAAATACACGAATCGTTACCGCTGTCTGGTTATCCTCAGTCGTTGAGAACACCTGGCTTTTCTTAGTTGGAATGGTTGTATTGCGATCAATTAATCGTGTAAACACACCGCCTAATGTCTCAATACCCAAAGACAACGGCGTCACATCTAACAACACAACATCTTTAACGTCCCCCGTTAATACACCCCCTTGAATTGCCGCACCAATCGCCACAACTTCATCAGGGTTAACGCCACGATGAGGTTCTTTATTAAAGAAGCGCTTCACTTCATCAATTACCTTTGGCATGCGCGTCATACCACCCACCAAGATCACTTCATCAATGTCAGACGCTTTTAAGCCTGCATCCTTTAATGCTTTTTCGCAAGGCTTCATAGTACGTTGCACCAAGTCATCCACCAACGCCTCAAACTTTGCACGTGAAATCTTGATATTCATGTGCTTTGGCCCAGTAGCATCCGCTGTAATGAATGGCAAGTTAACTTCGGTTTGCATGCTGCTAGATAACTCGATCTTTGCCTTTTCAGCAGCCTCCTTCAAGCGCTGCAATGCCATACGGTCTTTAGAGATATCTACGCCACTTTCTTTCTTGAACTCATCAATTAAGTACTGAACGATACGCGCGTCAAAGTCTTCACCGCCCAAGAACGTATCACCGTTTGTAGACTTTACTTCAAACACGCCATCGCCAACTTCCAGGATCGATACGTCAAACGTACCACCACCCAAGTCGTACACAGCAATTACGCCCGATTCTTTCTTATCCAAACCATAAGCCAAGGCTGCAGCGGTTGGCTCGTTCACAATACGCAAGACTTCTAACCCCGCAATCTTACCCGCATCACGAGTTGCCTGACGCTGGGCGTCATTGAAATATGCTGGTACTGTAATGACCGCCTGTGATACTTCTTCACCTAAGAACTTTTCAGCCGTTTCCTTCATTTTCATCAATGTGAATGCGCTGATTTCGCTGGGGCTATACTTTTTATCTCTAGAATTTACCCACGCATCGCCATTGTCACCCTTTACGATTTTGTAGGGCACAAGCTCGATATCTTTGCGCACAGCTTCGTCTTCGAAACGACGACCAATCAGACGCTTAATCGCGAAAAACGTGTTTTCGTGGTTTGTCACGGCCTGACGCTTTGCACCATCACCTAC
>CAZMBF010000035.1:0-2039 GCA_964564365.1 uncultured Alphaproteobacteria bacterium | reverse complement strand
ATGGTGTTGTACGACGCCCCTCTGTGTTTTCAATGACCTTTGCCTGACCACCATCCATGATCGCCACGCATGAGTTTGTTGTTCCTAAATCGATCCCAATTACTTTTTTTGATGCCATGTTTTATCTCCTACTAATTCAATATATTCACAATTATACAAACCAAAATCTAAAAATCAAGCATAATTTAGCACTCACTGTAATATAGTGCTAAACTTGTTAAAAAAACGTTAATTAAATAGAGATTTTTAAAGAAACCTCTCAGAGAAATTCTATGGACTCAGCGCTGAATATCGCCACATAAGGATATTTTAACTCATTCGCTATGCGTCGGTAACGTTTCATAGCCCACCTAATTTAGATGAAGCCCTTTTCAATGAATTCCCTACGATTTTCCAACTCTAAAAGAGACAGGTTCTAGTTATAGCAAATCACTTCAAATTAGGGAACTCGACTCACTGCTTTAATCTTAAGAAAGCCTTTGTTGCGGACTATTCATCAGTTTCACCTTCAAAAAGCCATCTGCTTTTCCGATATATCGATCTATTGATTCAAACGACAACACAGGAAATGCTGAACTGTCTTTACCATGAGCAATGATCATCGCCTCAATAACATCCATCAACAATCGTTGGTTTTTAATAGTTAATGTTCCAATATTTATAAGATCTGGCTTTTTAAAAAACAATGTTATCAGATCTGGCGCAGCTGACTTTTTTAATATCGCTTTATCCACCCCAAGCGCAGCACACAACAAATCACTGTGAAAGCGTACTTTTGTATCTTCTTCACCCTTTAAAAAAAGGGTCAATTCGAACGTATTTTCTTCAACGACTTTTGTATCCTTGAAATACCAACGTTTACTAGACTTACTCACGGCTACCTCCGCATAGTGTTATTTTTATGTATTCATAATATATGCTTGCAAAGAAATGTAAAAGGCTTGCAAAGAAATGTAAAAGCATAAAAAACAGGGAGGCTATCCCCCCTTAATTTGCCTATCAAAAAAAACCAGCAATTAAGCTGGCTTTTGTCGGGATCTAGCATTTGACTTTTTCTTTTTGTCTTTGATTAAGGACTTAACCGTTACAATTTTATCTGGCTCGGCAGTTAACTTGCGCTTACTCAACCTAGTTCTTATGATAGGCTCGCATTTATTGTCTAACATAATCTTCTCATTTGGGCGCTCTTTGCACACAATCTGAGGAGATCTTTTATCTTGAAGCTCTGCCGACCCCAGGTGAACTTGAACCCCTGCATGAAGCCCTGTCCACCATGAGCGTATCCAACCATCGAACGAGAACTTTCCAGGGCCAAACACCAGGGAAACTGCTAGCAGTTGCGCCCAAAACTCGTGTGTAAAATGAGAATGTACTCCAAAGAAAATCACCGCAGTAACGCCCAACAATCCCAACGCCCCCAGCCTTGCAAAAACCCCTAATGCTAAGCATATTGAAAAGATCAGCTCTGCACCCGTCCCTAAGACAGCAGCTACCTCTGGAGACAACAGCGGTACTTTATATATGTTCTTGAACAGAAAAATGGTCTTGAACCAACCGCCCGTCCAGATGTTATCAAATTTCGACCATCCTGATTGAAAGAAAATGCTGGCTATATACAACCGCACACATAGCAATAGAACATCAGAGACATATTTTATTAGAAAGCCAACCGCTTTGTCATAAATTACGACACATCTTTGAATTAAAAAAATCATTAATACTAGACCTTTACAAGAACGTTTGAATATAAACTTTGATATAATATTAACGAATATTTCTTTCCAAAATGTTAATTTGTCAAATGTTTATCCCGTCATATCCTGCGCACGAAGTAACTGTAAGGATGCATACTCGCTTTCACTTATGGGAACAAAGACAGGAACGCATCCTTGCAAATGTATGAGATAATGCGATGCTTCTTTTTCTATCTTATACACAACGCCTTTAGCCCTCAACGCAGCGTATCCTTGACCTATTCGATAGGGACTTTTAAACACATGAATGGAATCATCTTCCCGCGACATCACCACTAACTGCAA
>CAZMBF010000034.1:0-8224 GCA_964564365.1 uncultured Alphaproteobacteria bacterium | reverse complement strand
CAGTGGTTAACAAAGGTGCAGATAATGGAAGATTTTGATGAATTTCATTTACTTCAAAAATGGGTACATCATCAAGCTCGCCTATATACTTTTCGAAGGAGGAGAGGCTGCCTCGAGTAAAAATTTTAAGACTTGATACTGGACCATCTGCTTTAAGCGTGCCAGTATAATTTGCGGACATACCACCTCTTCGACTCTGAGATATGTCTATAATTTGAAGGTTATCAGAGGATATTTCAGCAGATAAAACGGGAATAAGATTTGATCCTAATGATAACCGAGCCGCACGAATTTCCCCATTATTATCTTTATGATCTTTAAATGACGCTGCTTCAGAAAGCATCAACGAACCTTTATTAGAAGCGAGTTTTAGGTTAGTGCCTTTAAAATTTAATCCTATATTTTTTCGCTCATAACCTCCGTTGGTAACATTAATAAATCCTTTAGAAGATTGCTGAGATAAGTATCCAAAAAACGTTATGTCTGCGTCGACATCACCGGATACTCTGTCATAGTTGAAGTCAAAAATATGATGCAAATTGTCTAGTTTTCCATGGGCAGTAATCTGAGTTTCAAATGGTTGGCTTTGATCCAACTCTATAGCAAAAGGGGCTATTTTTAGTTTTGTTGGGTAGATTCCTTTAAGGCGCATATTAAGTTGATCACTGTTAATGTCAAAAGTTGTTTTTAATCGGCTATTTTCTAGGGTGCCAAATACATGAGTCGAATATAAAGGCCCTGAAGTCTTAAGATCAAAATTTAAAGATGGATTTGCGTTTGTACCTTGGATATTGAGCTTTCCATCCATATCACCTTTAAGGAAATACGCCCCATTGCTAAGCGTATATAATACATCAGAAGACACCTTTGTTAGGTCTGCGCTTAGGGTAAGCGCAGACTCAGATTTGCCTCCACTCAGATTAATTCGACCCTTGTTTACATTAATAATTATGGGTGTTTTCGTGGTCCAACCAGAGATTCCCGTATACTGAATTGACGCGGGCTTGTCCAAAAGGATTCTGTTAGGACCTAAATTAAGGGATGCCGTATCAATGCTTAAAATTGACAAGTTAGCGACAGAGAACGCCAAATTGCTTTTGAAAGCTTGACCAGAGAATCCTGACATAATAACAGTTGTGGAAAAATTATCTAAGGTACCATTTGTATTTAATGAAAAGTCTTCAACAACAGTTTTACTAGTTAATGCTTTTCGTGCAGTAATAGATAGTTGAACATTTTTACGATTGCTTAAGTGCAATGATCCAGATAAATTTCCAGAGTTGGCAGCCACACTTGTTAAAATCAATTTATGGAAATCACCTGAGAAGGTAAGTATGCAGTCTTTTGAATCAATACTTAATTGTCCTAAAACTGAGGCAGTTCCCGACGCTGATTCTTCAGCCAAAAGGTCACCTACGTTAAATGTGTACAGGTGCCAATTAAGATCACCTTCCTGCCTTGAAAAGTTAAAAAAGCCTTTTCCTTCAATAAAGGACTCTTTGTGGACGGCTCTTAAGGATACCAACTCTAAAAGTTGTTTTGCGGGGTCAAATTCACCTTTTAATTCTATGTCGATATCTTTGTCTGCAAAATTGACGACAGTTTGCGCATCAAACAGCATTTTTTTGGAAGGAGTAACTTGAGCTTTAAATGTTTGAACAAACCAATCCTGATGAGTAAGTGGATGAGTGTGGCCAGTAATATTCCAAGAACCATTTTTAAATGTAGCATCCATTTTTAAATTGTTGGCCAATAGTTGGCCTTCAGCGGTTAGTTCGGGCTCATCTTTTAATGCTAAGGTTCCAGACATACGGTTTTGCTCGGTTGCTTCAAAGGTAAACGTAACCGTAGGCAGTGTGGCGGCTGATTTTTGCGTTAATTTAGCGAAAACCGTATATTTGCCGAATTGCTCATACTCCTTTGGTAAGTCGGGAATATTTCCTTTGCCTTTTAAGCTTACCTTTATCGATTCTAAAGTATCCTTCATAGAAAAAGGAATTTCCATATCAAAGAAACTATTATTCTTATCCGTTAGAGACCCTTTCAGTAAACCTTCAGTCATAAAAGGTGCGTAACGCATATTGCTCATTAATGTTGCATTGACAGTTTGGGTCTTTGATAATTGCGCCACAAGCGTAAGGTCTTTTGTGGAGAGGGTATCTCCCCTGCGGTGGATGCTGCCTGCTATAGTAATAGGCGCTGACTTTCCAGATATCGCTTTCCAATCGTGTAGCTCAAACTTATCTAAGCTCTTTGTTGTTCTAACTTTACCCGACACCACAATTTGTTCAGTTTGATTTTTGTATGTCTGCTTTGTTAGCAGAAGTATATGTTTTTTATCAGGGTCAAGTTCGGTGGTGATATCTGCGATAAAGGAGGATGTTTTTCCAAAACTCGCAGCAATTGCGCCTTGAAAGTCATTTACAGAACCTTGCCCTTTTATGGTTAGGTTAATAGATCCCTTTAAACTAGGAGCCCAGTATTCAATAATTCCGTTTTCTTCAGAAGCTTTTATATCCAGACCTAATGTGGCTGGATTGGATGCGGTTGCAAAATTATATTTAACAGCAGCTGATAAGTTTTCTTTCTTTGTGGTAAGATTGATAAGTTTTAAATCAAAATCTACACCACTCTCTTTGTGCTCTGTTTTTCCCAAAAGGGTGTAGTTAAACTGTTTTTTAGAAGCAATATAGGTTGCTTCTGAAATGTTAATATTTTGGATATAGCCAAAGGGTATTTTGGGAAGCTTTATCGTAGAAAGGTCTTTATTTGTGTTTTCAGTAAGGTTGGGATCCTCAATCTCTTTGTATTCCAGCAAACCTACTTTTAAGGTGTGTATAGCCACAGTTTTGTAACGCAACAACTCTAAGATAGACCAATTCAATTCTAAATCATTAAGCTTTAAAAATTCCTGAGTTCCTGAAAATAAGGAAACCTTTTCTAGCGAAAAATAAAACGGAAAGAAACCAGAGGATCCTTTAATTTGAATGGAGTGATTTTTATCCATGACAAAAGTATTTAGCACATATGTTTGGATGGATGAAAATTGTAAAGCAGCACCAGACAAAAACGATAATAAGCAAAGACCTCTAAAGATTGCAAACCCTATCCGAAGTATTTTTAGAAAGTTACTCATTAAAATGCTTGTCCAAAAGATATATAAAATTTAACCTCTTTCTTTCCATCGGCGGGCTCTTTGCCACAGGGATAGGCTATGTCAGCGCGCAAAGGGCCAAAGCTTGTGAAATAAAACACGCTAAACCCAACATCCCAATATAGATTAGAAAGATTATCAAATTCTTTAAAAATGTTAGACGATTGCGAAATGAATCCTGCGTCACAAAACAGGGCAATCCATAAGGGGTGATATAGGGCAATTCTTGGTTCTATACCGACTGACATGCTTGATAGACCCCCAATCGGAATAAGTTTCTTAGGGTCTTTGTTTAATGGTTGAGTGTTTCCTAATATATTAGTGTCATATCCACGAAGACTTTGCAGCCCCCCTAAAAAGATTCGCTTGTCCATAGGTGAATCTTCAAAAGATATGCCGCTAAGGGTGTTCCACTGAGCCCAGCCAGCTAAAATGAAGTGCTCTTGTACAATAGGAAAATAAAATTTACTTTGTATAGAAAACTGGTGAATGGTTGATTCAGCGTTTAAGTAAGGGGTCCAATTTAAAACGCAGGCAATACCAGATTGAGAAAAGATCTTGTCTTCTCTAGTATCTATATTGAGTGAAAGTGGAAACCCAACGAAACCATATAAGTGTTTCTTTAAGTCAGTTTGTCGTTCTAATGAATATCGCTCATAGATAGAGCTTAGGTCTAAAGAAATCGCATCGGTTACTTTGTATTCAAGCCCAAAGCCTACGTCCATTCCCCACCGCGAATATGCTTCATAAGTTCTGCGTTCTCCACTTAAAAAAACGCGTCCAGCAGTGTTGAAGAACCACAAATGAGGCTTCCGAAGAGAAATGTTTAAGTCTTGTAGAATGTTGGATAGAATCGGTGTTATTTCTAGTTTTTCATTTGCACCAGCAAGGTTGTCGTGAACATATTTTGGAGCCATTCCGATTTCATAACGGTCAGCTGTAGTATTAGATAAGGCCACATTTCCATACACAGTAAACTGCAGATGATTGTGTTTTCCTTCTGTTAGCTTGACCTCTAAGTTGAACTCCTTCGCGGAATTAGGATCAAGCGGGGTAATAAGCACGGATTCAAACAATCCTGTATCCATCAACAATTGCTCTGTTCTGGTAACAAGATCTGCGTTGTACAGTTCGTCTGTTTTCCACTGAATAAATTTTTCAACATAAGTTGCATCAACGGTTTTTAGCCCGATGAGTGTATGCGAACCAAACTTGCCTTTACCTTTTGTTTTAAATGCATAACGAATATTGACAAGTAATGCGTCATGATTAATTTCAGCGACCTCATCCATTATTTCAACAAAGGCATGGCCGTTTTGTTTTAAATAGTGAGCAATTTTATTTTTATCTTTTAAAATATACTCATTTAAAACCGGAGCTTCTTTTTTTGTCGATAAAAGGTCTGGGTCCACGACAAAGTCATGATCATTCAGGAATATTTCAATCCGATTGACAGCATAGCGTTCTCCCGGTTCTATATGAATATTAATAATGTATTTAAGTTCGTTAGTGATTTCCACTTCGGGATAAACTCTGGCAGCGTAGAACCCACACGACTTAAGATAAGCAGTAATACGACAGATGTCTTCTTGTAAGATGTCATGCAGAATACCGTCAGAGTTCAATATAAAATCCGAATCAGGGTTCAATAACTGAGAGAGTTTTTTGGCGGAACTTTCGATATCGGGAAATGCTTCTAAGCCAACCATCGAAGCTTGAAAATCTAACGTCGTTGCAGCCTCGCACCACGAAGAAAATGTAATGAAAGCTTGGGTATTCTTTTTTATGAATATGCGAGCCATTTTGTGTTCTTAATTTGTTCAATTAATTCAAGATGTGATTTTGTCTCAACTTCAGAGGGCTCAAAAAGCCTTGTTTCAAAATTGACTGGCTCATTTGAAGTCAAGGACTCTTCAAAGGCAGCCTCGTTTTTTTCAAGGGTTAACGAAGGTTGTCTGCCTCCCATCAGATACAAATATACGTCCGCCAACAGTAGAGAGTCTAATAAAGCTCCGTGATATTCACGATGCGCATTGCTAACTCCATACCGTTTACACAAAGCGTCCAAACTATTTTTTGCACCAGGGTTTTGTTTCCTGGCAATTTCAAGTGTATCTTCAACGCGCGATCGACTAATAACGGGATATCCCTGTTGTGTTAATTCCCAATCTAAAAACTTCATATCAAAGTTTGCGTTATGAATCACAAGCTCTCCATCATCGCCGATAAATTCTATAAAGTCTTTTGCAATTTCTTTAAACGTAGGATGCTTCGATAAAAAGTCGATGGATAATCCGTGTACTGCAAATGCTTCGTTGGGCATAGAGCGTTCAGGGTTAATATACTGGTGGTATACTCTACCGCTGGGGATTAGGTTAATAAGTTCAACGCATCCAATTTCAACGACGCGATGTCCAGCATTAGGATCTAGCCCGGTAGTTTCAGTGTCTAAAATAATCTTACGCATCTTGTATTACCTGTGTTTTAAACAATTTGCAAAATTCGCTTACCAATATTTTATCAAGTTGGGACATGTTTATCGAAATGCCCTCATTAAGAAATGATGTAATACCAAATTCTTTTATACCACACGGAACAATTTCTTTAAAGCGCTTAAGGTCGGTTGATACGTTAATCGCAACGCCGTGGTACGTAACCCACCGTCTTACCCTAAGTCCAATGGCTGCAATTTTTGAGTCCACCTTGTTTGTGGAGTTTTCAACCCAAATTCCAACTTTATTAGTTTTGATGTGGGTTGATAATCCCGCGATCGCCATGCTATTAATTAACCATTCCTCTAAACGTTGGACGAACGTTTTGATATCTTTCCCAAAATGCTTTAGGTCTAACATCACATAAACAATTCTTTGTCCTGGTCCATGATATGTATATTTGCCGCCACGACCACTTTCATACACAGGGATATCAGGATTTGTTGTAAGCAAGTCTTTAGCGTTTGAGCTGGTGCCAGCGGTAATACTTGGAGGATGTTCTAAAAACCACAAACACCCTGGCGCCCCATTTGTGATCATCTTATCAACGTGCGTCTCCATCTTGGTGACTGCGTTAAGGTAATCTATCTGGGATTCAGAGACAATAAGCTTGATGGGAATCATGAGGCCAGCCTTGCATCATCAATCCATATTTTTAAGGTGACCCTATCCTGCCAGGTGTCTTTTTTCACTGACCCAAGTATGTCGATCTGTTGATGTTGATGTTTGACCAAAAAATCTCCGATGGCGGACTGAAACGCATTAAATATTATGGCCTCCGCTGTTTTTCCTGAAATGGGATCTTCTAAAAAGCACCTAATGTGTTTTTCCTGCATGATGATTATTTTCTTTAGGGTCACTTTTTCAAATACAAACTTTGGGGCAGGGTTACCAGACCCAAAGGGGCCAATCTGTTCAATCAAGTCATATACAGACAAACTAAGACTGTTTAAGGATAGGTATCCATCAAAAGTTCGGCGTGGTATCGACATCTCTTCCGATACGACAGATTTAAAATGCTCTGCCATAAACTGAGTGAAGGATTCTATTCCATTTGCCTTTAAACTGAACCCACCGGCCATTGGGTGTCCACCACCTTGAAGGATAACCTGATGCTGGTGCGCCAAATGAATACTGTGTCCAATATCAAACCCAGGAATTGATCGTGCCGAGGCTTTACCTTCCTGTTTGTTGGGGTCTATTGCAATTACAAAAGTAGGTTTGTGATACTTGTCTTTTAGGCGACCTGCGATAATTCCAATGACCCCTTGATGCCAAGTGGCGCCGCTAACAACAATGATGGGTGCGCTGGGGTCAACCTGTGCATCGGCTTCAACCAGGGTTGTTTCTTGCAACAGCTTGCGTTCTTCATTCAACAGGTTTAGTTGCTCTGCGGCGGATTGAATGGCAGTATCATCTTCGCTGGATAAAAGTATTGTTCCAAGGGTGGATGTGCCTATGCGCCCACCAGCATTAATGCGTGGGCCTATTACAAAACCAAGGTGATAGGCGGTTAACTGATTCTTATCTATGTTTAAAAGGTTCATCAGACACAAAAGCCCTTTATTTCGTGATTTGCTAAGGACTTTCAATCCTTGGGCAACAAAGGCTCGATTTAATCCGGTTAACGCAACCACATCGCATACTGTTCCAAGGGCTACAATGTCCAGCAAAGAAATTAAATCTGGGGCAAGCTTGTCTGTGAAGTATCCTTGTGCACGTAATGACTGTGTAATCGCTACACAAACCATAAAGCTAATCCCAACAGCGGCTAAGTGTTTTAACGTGCTATCTTCGTCAATACGATTTGGGTTGATTAATGCAACGCTCTCTGGATGTGTTTCAGCTCCCGCATGGTGGTCAATCACAACAACATCTGTGCCCATTGACTTTGCTAACGCAATGGGTTCAAACGACAGTGTTCCGCAGTCAACGGTGATAATTAATTTGGTTCCGCTTAACGATAGCTGTTTGAATGCTTCTGAATTAGGGCCATATCCTTCTTCTTGGCGATCGGGAATATAAAACCCAACATTCACATTTAACATTCTAAAAAAGCGTATCAACAATGCGGTGGATGTTGCACCATCTACATCGTAATCGCCATAAATGGTTATGCGCTCATTTAAATTAATGGCTTGAATAATTCTGTCTACCCCTTCTTTCATATCTTTAAGCAGAAAAGGATTTTCCAGAAAGTGTTTTAACGTTGGTGCAATAAAATGTTGTACGTTGTCTGAATTGATCCCTCGCGATGTTAGTAAGTCACAAATGATGTTGGGATAGTTTGTTGTATTCTTTAATAGCATCGAGGTTGCTGTATGGACGGTGGCGCAAGTCCACACATTTCCCATAGCAGATTTTTGGGTGTCTATAGATTTTTCTGGCATCATGGTAATAAATCAGCAATAGTATTAATGTTAAGGTATTAAGTGAATATAACAAATATAATAATAATTGAAAACAATATGCTAAATAACAAATTTAACCCTTTTAATTTCTGGAATCAACAGACAGAGCTGGCGAATAAGCATAATCCTTTTATGGATCCATCCATAATTATGTCTAGTATGTCAAC
>CAZMBF010000033.1:0-8249 GCA_964564365.1 uncultured Alphaproteobacteria bacterium | reverse complement strand
CAAACGCGCCAGAGATCGAGGTATTTGGGAAAAGGTCATGCAGACTCTCGTTGAGAAGAGCCGTCTAAGTCAAGGACGAAGTGCAACACCGAGTTATAGTTTGATCGATTCTCAAAGTGTTAAAACTACAAGCAATTCTGAAGACCGAGGCATTGATGGGGGGAAAAAAGGTTAAGGGGCGCAAACGTCATATCATCACCGATACCGAAGGTCATTTGTTGCATGTTAAGGTTCATGCAGCCAATATCCATGATACGGTGGCAGGAGGAAAAGTCTTCGAAGCTGCGATTAGGAAGCATCCCACTCTCAAAGGGGTATGTGCAGATGCAGGGTATCGCAAAACCATGGAAGAGTTTGTTAAGACGGTATTAAAGAAGACAATATCAATCTCTGAACGTATAACCCCGGGATGGGCTGTATTAGCCAAACGTTGGGTCGTTGAACGCACGTTTGCTTGGCTCAATCATTTTAGACGTCTGTCCAAAGATTATGAGATTAAGACCAGCTCTGCTGAAACCCTTATCATGATTCCTCACTCTATGACCCTTTTAAAAAGATTATCCTAATTGTGAAGACGGGTTCTTAGATTGCAAAAGATTCGATCACCATGTTCTCCTGATAAACTTAGTCCACTCTTTGCCATACATCCTGTAAATTTTTTACGCTTTCATTTTATGCTTACTTACTTTAACGTCTAAAATATTTACTTGACAAATATAGGGTATGCATAAATAGTAAAATTAACCACTATTAGGAGTATCAGATGCTTTTTCATTCAAATTTAATATTATCATTTTTTACATTCAGCGTAGCGCCTTATAATATAGGTTTAGTTGAGGGGGCTAATGATATAAATATCTCTAGCTCTAATAATGATGACTTATTAGTAAAATATGCTCAGGCGGCTCTTCAGGGAGATGCAGAGGCTCAATACACTCTTGGAAGTTATTACGCAAAAGAAGATGGTGCACAGAAAAATTATACGAAAGCGGTTGAGTGGTTTACCAGTGCTGCTAACCAAGGGCACGCTAGAGCTCAATATTATCTTGGAACTTTTTATATGCAAGGAATAGGCTCTCAAAAAAACTCTACTAAAGCCGTAGAGTGGTTTACAAAAGCTGCAAGTCAGGGATATGCGGAAGCGCAGTTTAAGCTTGGACATTGTTATGAAAAAGGGGAGGGCGTATCTCAGAATTACTTCACAGCAGTAGAATGGTATGAAAAAGCGGCAAATAAAGACGACATAGAAGCTCAAATTAATCTCGCAAATTGTTATTTTGTGGGAAATGGAGTACGTCAGAATCATATTAAAGCCATAGAATGGTACACCAGGGCTGGGGAGCGGGGACATGCAATAGCTCAATATAATCTTGGAACTTTTTATATACAAGGCATAGGAACTCAAAAAAACTCTACTAAAGCGGTAGAATGGTTTGCGAAAGCGGCAAAGCAAGAACATGCAGAGGCGCAATATAATCTTGGATTTTGTTATGACACAGGAGCGGGGGTAGCTCAGAGCTACGCTAAAGCAATAGAGTGGTATACAAAAGCAGCTAATCAAGGATTAGCAATGGCTCAATTTAATCTTGGACTTGGTTATGAAAGAGGGGAAGGTGTACTCCAGAATCACGCCACAGCAGTAGAGTGGTACACGAAGGCAGCGGCGCAAGGACTTTCAAAAGCTCAATATAATCTTGGAAATTGTTACTATCATGGAATAGGGATTCCAAAAGATTTTACTATGGCGACTATATTTTATTTTAAAGCTGCTACTCAGGGACATGCGCTCGCGCAGTATAACCTTGGTAATAGTTTTACAAATGGCGAAGGAGTAAAAAAGGATCACACAAAAGCCGCAGATTGGTATACAAAGGCTGCAAATCAAGGACATACAGACGCTCAGTTTCACCTTGGCTATTTATACATGAAAGGAAATGGTGTACCTCAGAATTATATAAAATGTGTGGAATGGTATACAAAGGCTGCAAACCAAGGACACGCAGAAGCTCAGTTTAATCTAGGAACTCTTTGCGTACAAGGAGATGGGGTTAAAAAAAATTATGAGGAAGCAGTAAAGTGGTTTACAAAAGCAGCAGCTCAGGGCGATTCAGATGCTCAATATAGTCTTGGAAACTGTTACGCAAAAGGAGATGGGGTTCCCAAGAATCATACCAAAGCCTTAGAATGGTTCACGAAAGCTGCAAATCAAGGAAGTGCAATAGCTCAGTTTCGTCTTGGGAATATCTACGTAGAAGGCGAGGGAGCTCCTCAGAGTTTTACAAAAGCGATAGAGTGGTTTACAAAAGCAGCCAATCAAGGGCTTGCAATGGCTCAGTTTAATCTTGGTCTTTGTTATGAAAAAGGGACTGGAACGTCTAAATCACTTCATAAAGCTTCTGAATGGTATACAAAAGCAGCCAATCAAGGGCTTGCCATAGCTCAGTTTAATATTGGTCTTGCTTATGCACTAGGCTCAGGCGTCCTTCAGAGTGACTCTAGGGCGGTAGAATGGTATACTAAAGCGGCGGATCAAGGGCATGCCGAAGCTCAGTATGAGCTTGGAAATTGCTATTTACAGGGAGAAGGCGTCCCTCAAAACTACGCTAAAATGGTAGAATGGTTCACAAAAGCAGCAAATCAAGGACATATGGATGCTCAATTTAGTTTGGGACTTGCTTATGGAAAAGGAGATGGAGTTTCTAAGGATCTAAAAAAAATGGTAGAATGGCTTACAAAAGCAGCAGATCAGGGGCATGCCGAAGCTCAAAATGGTTTGCGACATTTTCGAAACAAATGAGACCAGCACTCTGGAGTATGCTTACATTTTAATCATAAGTTTGCACGGCACTGTTGAAAAAATGAAAAACACAGATTTTAGGTCATAGTCAACTTTTAACTTAAGGTAGATGATACATAGAGCTTCCAGAAGTGAAAGTAAGTCATAGGCTTACTTTGGAGTTGTACCCTTCTTTATAATGTTCTTAAAACGATCGTTTTTAGAACAGGGAGGAGGGAAACCAGAGTTTATTCAAAAAGTCTCAAAAGGGTGTTCTAAAACTTTGTTCCCAATCAGCTGTCCTGTTAATGTCTTAAAAAATCGTTTTATGAATAAAATATGTTAGAACTTCATTTCTAAATCGAATCCAAACCGCTGTCATCGGGATCAATCTCGAATAAATGACATTTTATAATAAACAGAGGCAAAGTTTACTTGCTGTTTTATCTCAAATAAATTACATTTATTCTTATAAAGAGAACCTTATAGAGAAAGAGTAATGTATGACAACGCCATATGTCGGTCGTAAGCTAGAGTTACAAAAACTTGAAAACTTATGGGATAAAAAGAATCCAAGTTTGGTTGTGATTAAAGGGCGTCGACGCATAGGAAAGAGTCGACTTATTCAAGAGTTTTCAAAAAAATATAAACTCTTTTTAATGGTAGGTCTGCCTCCTAGCGGTCAAGAAACAAAACAAAGCCAGATCGATTTCTTTATGAAAGAGATGTGTCGACAAGCTAATTTGCCAGCATTTACAGTAGATGACTGGATGAAAGCATTTCAACTGCTGGCTATTCAATTGAAAGAAGAACAAACGGTTATAGCTTTTGACGAAATCTCTTGGATGGGCTCTAAAGATCCTGAGTTTACAGGAAAGCTTAAGACAGCTTGGGATCTTTATTTTAAGCAATCTTCCCAACTGGTATTTATACTTAGTGGATCCGTTTCTACCTGGATCGATGAAAATATAGTGTCATCGACTGGATTTTTAGGAAGATTATCATTAACATTAGATATTCAAGAGCTATCCCTTTTGGAATCAGTTCAGATGCTAAAAAACCAGAATGTAAAAGAGTCATCCTATAATTACTTTAAGCTATTATCAGTTACTGGCGGCGTACCTCGTTATCTAGAAGAAGTCCAAGGGGGACAAACCGTGGAAAGTAATATCCAGAACATGTGCTTTTCCAGTTCTGGGATATTGTTTGATGAGTTTGAATATATATTCTCTGATTTGTTTGACCGTCGAAAAGAGTTTTATAGGAAGATCGTTTTATTTCTAGCAAATGGATCTAAAGACCAGGGTGAACTTTGTAAAGCACTAGGCTTGAAGCTAGGCGGCGATATAGGTTCCTACATGGGACATCTGATAGAATCAGGTTTTGTAAAACGAAATTATACGTGGACAATTCAAGAAGGTAAGACGTCTAAATTAAGCCGTTATCGCATATCAGACAATTATTTGCGATTTTACTTAAATTATATTCTTCCCAACAAACCAGCTATTGCTACAGGTTTGTTTGATGGTGGTTCAATAAGTCGGCTATCTGCGTATGATGGAATCATGGGGCTACAATTTGAGAACTTAATATTAAATAACCGTGAATTAATTTGGAAAAAGCTTAATCTATCAAAAGAAGATATTAAGTGCGATGGAACCTTCTTTCAAAGAAAAAATCAACGAACCAAAGGGTGCCAAGTAGACTATTTGATACAAACAAAATATAATGTCCTATTTGTGTGCGAGGTTAAATATACAAAAAAACCAGTCAGTACAGATATTATTCATGAGGTTGAAGAAAAAGCATCACGAATTTCAGCTCCCAAGAACTTTTCAAAGCGCATAGTTTTAATCCATACGCATGATGAGCCAGAGAATATACAGGGAGATAAATACCACTGGTCTGTGATTAATGCTTTATCGTTTATTGAGTAAAGAACGATCGATATCTAGAAAATCGGCTCTGTTGCAAAAAGTTTGTATAGGAGGGAAATAGATAACAAAAAGAGTTTTCAAATTGGAATAAGTCCTATATCAATTATAAGATCAGAAATTGTTGGAGATTATAACAATGGAATTGTATCAAGAATTCAAATGGCGTCATTTCGTAACCGTCTATGCAACCCCACCATATCTGGAAAGAGGGTTGGATTTCCTGGATTTTCAAATGGAGAGTGGTCTAAGAATATTGTTTAGCTTGTATCTTTTTGGGTGGTTTCTTGGGGGAGAACCTTAGTATCTTTAGGTTTCAAGCTTGGTTTTGTGTATCCAGTTTCAATGGGTACATTCCACGGCATCAGGTTTTCCATACGCGCGGGGTCATGTGCATCAATCGTGTGTTCCAGCACATACTTTAAGTAGCCTTCCGGATTCACATCATTCAGTTTAGCGGTTTCAATCAGTGAATAAAGGTTGGCGGCTGCTTTAGCTCCATCAGGACTTCCCATAAACAACCAATTCTTCCGCCCTATGGCAAAGGGTTTGATGTGTCGTTCTGCGGCATTGTTGTCGATGGAAACGTCCCCGTTGTGTACATAGTATATTAAAGAGTCCCATTGATTCAGCGTGTATTGAATCGCTTTATCTAAAAGCCCTTTTGCGTGTACCTTAGGCTTGATTTCCAAAAGCCACCTATGGAACGCGGTTAAAATTTGGTGTGCTTGGGCTTCTCGAATCTGCTGTTTTTCATCTGCCGTAAGGTCTCTGATCTTGGATTCAATATCGTACAGCGTTCCGATGACCTCCAGTGCTTTTGATGCGACTCCTTCTTTTTTAGCCACGTTCCACACATCTTGGAATTTGCGCCGTGCATGGGCAAAGCATCCTTGTGACGTAATACCGGTCTGTCCCGTAACGCCGTGGTATCCGCTGTACCCATCCGTTTGAAGGACTCCTTGAAACCCTTGAAGGAACGCTTGTGCAAAGGCTCCCTTTCGACTTTCTTGATAGTCGTACACAACGGCAGGTGTTGGACTGTGCCCTGTCATATATACCCACATGTACGAGTTCGTTGTGTCAGACTTTCCGGGCGTCTTTAACACCTGGCACACGGTTTCATCGGCCTGCACATACCCACTTCCAATCACGTGTGTTTGCAAATGACGAACAAGTGGCTCTACAGCGAGTCCCATTTTAAGCGCCCAGGAACTCAGGGTAGCCCGAGAGAGCTCAACCCCAAGCCGTGCCCATATTTCTGATTGCCGATACAACGGCAAGTGATCATCAAACTTCATCACCGCCACATGGGCTAACAATCCAGGCGCCGCCATGGTTTTGGGTATGGCTTGGTTCTGAACAGGAGCAACCTTTACGTTCTCCTGACAGCGTTTGCAGGCGTATTTAAACCGCCGATGCCGCTTCACGTAAATCTGAGCGGGAATCACATCCAATTGTTCAGAGATATCTTCTCCTATCTTCGAAAGGACGCATCCACATGCACATTGCCGTTGATGTTCAGGTAAATCATGAATCACATCGATCCGCTGGTAGCCTCCAGGAATTGGCTTTCTCCCCTTTTTTTTCGGTTCTTGTCGAGGTGTAGCAACGTCACTTAACGCGGCATCAAGGGCGGGTGTTTCCGTGACAATGGGGGTGTCTTCGTTTAAGGCCTCAGGAGCAGCCTTGGCTTCATCAAACACCTGGGGATCTGGCTGTTTCTGACGCTTTTCAGAAGACTTTCCAAACAGCTTGATCTTTAAAAGGGCATTTTCATTGGATAAAAGGACTTTTTCTTCAAGCGATTTTAGCTTATCACGTTGAGCTGCTAACAGCATTTTGAGCACGAGTTCCGGTGGCGTTGTTTCATCAACATACGCCATAAAATCTATATCATTTTCCATACCTAACTATAGCAAAACACCCCCTAAAACACAAGCATTTCCGCGGTGTTTAAGGCAATTCCCTCATCAAAAGAAGTGGTTTGGAACAGGCGCTTTTGGCTGTGTTAAGCTCACGTAATCCAACCCGTGCGACACGAGGTCGCCAATAAGAGCTGTGGTGCTCTTAAGTGAAAGGTAAGAAGACACCACCATCCATGCTGCTGGATGAACCTACGATCCTGAATCAAGAGCGGATCGGACAATGCAGCAAAGCACTAACGTGCGGGATCCGAAGCGCGAGCCAAGGATCCTCCTGGTAGCCAAAACCAGGTAAGCGCTAGGGTGCGAATACGCCGAAGACATCTGAACCTACGCTAACAGATCGTGAATTACAACAAGGGCAACGGCTGAATCCCTTGGATAGGAAACCGGAAGAAGACGGGGTTAACCTTCTTCGCAGCCAATAGAGTTTCCTCGGTCTATAGTAGGCGGCTAAGTTCGCAATGCTCTTATGGCGGAACGTGGTAAGCCTCTTGGGCTCCTGATGGGGACATCAGGTAAGCGGATCGTAAGAAACGCTGAATGCCCAGGAGGTAAAGGATGTTCGAGAAAGCAAATGCCAGGCTGTAATGGTCTGGATACGGGACAGGTGCCCGGCACGAAAGTGAGCCCACTTCGAACACGTGTTAAATGGTAAGAGAATTTGGAGAATTGTAATTATGAGGAAACGCAAATGACAGCGATTATATCGACTGGTGCCTCTTCAGCAAGCCCAAAAGACGTCTGGTCAGAATTACCTTGGCCAGCGTTAAACGGTCTTGTCGGCATCGTCAACTTAACTTAGATAGAGCATAAAAAAGGGATTAGAGGCAGATTTTAGATAGAAAGGATCTGAGAAGCCGCCTTATCCCAGATGGATTTAGCGGCATCAAACAACTGTCGTCGAAGAGGTGCCTTATGTTTATACCGACTTACAGATATGGCAAAGAGATTCCGAACGTTTCCCATCAACGATAGGAGCTGCTGCACGCCCTTTGGGGATTTGAACTTAATTAGACTCTTCTCTTTGCGTCGTGTGGGCTGATGTGCATTTTCAACTCTATTATTCAGCCCCTTATGGGATCGATGATCGGCCTTCGGACACATCCGTTTGATGGGCTGTCTATAACTTCTAAGTTTATCGGTGATAATGACTCTAGGGGCTGGGTAACGTTGTAATAACCGACTTAAGAACCGTATAGCAGAGGCTTTATTTCTGCGCTTCTGCAGAAATACATCAAGCTCCATACCATGTTCGTCCACAGCCCGCCACAATACAAAAGATTCGCCGTTAATTCGAAGACTCATTTCATCTAAATGCCATTTATCTGAAAGCTGTCGCGCTCGTTTTTGAAGAGTATCCTTAAACTGTCTGGAAAACTTCAAACACCATTTTCTTACCGTTTCATGACTTACTATAATTCCACGATACGCAAGCTGTTCCTGGACGTCTCGAAAGCTTAGATTAAACCGATGATATTGCCACACCGCATAACTGATGATAGTTGCTGGATATCGATACCTTTTTGGTGTCCTGGCTAAGCTCATTTTAGCGACCCTTCAATAACTTCAAATCAATATATCACGTTTTCTTCAAGTTAAGTTGACGATGCC
>CAZMBF010000032.1:0-8358 GCA_964564365.1 uncultured Alphaproteobacteria bacterium | reverse complement strand
TTACTATTACTACCATCAGTATTATGCACCAGCCCAAGTACTGGTGAGTCTTACCTCCATCACTAATCTACCATCTCTTGGTTAACAATCTATGAATGGAGGGTGATTTGAAACTTACCTTTGTAAACTCTTTGCTTTCAACTCAATGAAGAGTCTAGTTTACAAACGTATTTCTGACCCGTTTTGAAACCCGAAAGTAGGGAATCCAAATCAAAATTGCTTTAATTGAATAAATAATCTCTTGTCCAACCTCCTCGGGAGTATATACGGATGGGTCGGCCCAATATAATGCCATAAACCCCAAACAATCGAGCATCATTATGCATATCATCACATTTGGGAAATAACTTTTTTTCTTAACGAAAATAACCAGTAAAAGAATATATAATCCAACATAATAGAGAATATCAATGATTTGATACGCTAGATACCAATAGTTCCCGTCTAATATGTTTAGGCTAAAAAAAATTAGCTCAAAATAAACACCCACGATATCCCCTATAAACGTCCACGCCATAAACCACAGCAAACATCCACCAATACCGACAGGACCGTATCCGAGTGCTGGTCTAGGTTTGTTGAATTTTATAATCGCAGATATCAACATAAAGGTAATAAATATGATCGAAAGGGTTGTATATATAATCCGAAAATTGTATACAACTTCTGATTCGGGCAACTCCTTAAGTCCAGACGCATCTCGCCACTCTTTGGCTTTTTCCAAATTTTTCTCGACACCCAACCCTTTTTCATACAGTGCTGCTAATCTAAATTGAGCGTCAGCATTATTTTGCTCTGCGGCTGCTTTTAAATACGAATATGCTTTTGAATAGTCTTTCTTTACCACGTCGCCATCGGTGTATAGAATACCCAACACCAGTTGCGCAGCATCAGACCCTTTTTCGGCAGCTATTGAGTAATAATGTATTGCTTTTTGCTCGTCTTTTGGAACACCTTCTCCTAATAGGTACATGTTACCCAGGAACTTATGTGCTGCACGATCTCCTTTTTCAGCTGCCATTGACAGGTGCTTAATTGCGTTGGTGTAATCTTTTTGTTCATAATACGTTTGACCTAAATTACTTTGGGCAAGTGTCTCCCCATTATCAGCAGCTTTAGTAAAATAAGATATGGCCTTTTTCATATCAATTGATACACCCTGCCCCTCCCGATACATAACCCCAATAAAATTATAAGAATTTGTTCCACCCAAGCTTTCTGATTCTGTAAAATATTTAAAGGCCTTTGAATAGTCTGGCTCAACACCGTATCCAAAATAATGGATCACACCTAAACTATGGATGGCATTTGGCACCTTCTGTTCTGCTGCTCTTTCATAGTAAACACGTGCCTTTTGGTAGTCTGTCTCCACATTTAGCCCAGACAGGTAAATATACCCAAGCTCCACCAGGGCAGCAGAATCACTCTTCTCTGCTGCTAAAAGTAAATAATGCAACCCCTTCTTAGTATCTTTTGTTACTCCAACCCCATTAAAGTACATATAACCCACACTGTACAAACTGTAAGGAATCCCATAATCCGCAGCATATTTTAAGTACTTAAAGGCAGCAACGTAATCTTGTTGCACACCTTGACCATAAGTATATAAAACACCCACTAAAGAACAGGCATAAGGATCACCTGCCGTGGCTGATTTTAAGGCATATTCAAATGCTTTGCGATAATCCTGAGGTACCCCCTCACCATAATAATAATCGTAAGCTAAGTCTAAATCAGATTTTGACGCGTTTGATTGCTTTTGCTCAGTTGATTTTGTTGATTCTGCATGTGTTACCCCAACAAGTCCGCTGATCGCTAAGATCATGGATATGCACCCCATGTACACGAGGTTAAGATTCATCGCACGTTCCCCAAATATTAAATATTTGCTTAATATAGGGCAGATTTTCGATATTTCAAGAACTCTTTGTGAAAAAGCTATAATAATTCATCTGTATATTCCACATAGTTAATACCTTGACGATAGGCATCCAGGGCAACCTGAGTAAACGTCAAGGTATTCTTTGGAAGATCCTCCAAACTCACCCACTTAATATGCCCATGTTTATGAGGTTCTGCACTCACAACCTCGCCTGTATATTTGGTGGCTTTAAAGAAAAAACCAACATCTTCGATCAAATCTCCGGCCTCATTATGATATTTAGCCCACAGGGTCACCGCTAGTGACACATCTTCTGATTGTAGAGTAATACCAATTTCTTCTTTGGCCTCACGAATAATATTCTCTATAAGCGAGTCTCCCTTTTCCACTTTGCCCGCAGGCAATGCATAGGCATTTTTGTACACCTTAGTATTTTCTCGAAAGATCATTAAAATCTTATTGTCATGCTCTAAGATTAAATTCACAATTAGTGGGTACGTATCCAACATTTTCATCAAACAACCTCCTTTAATAATTAATGCTGCATGCTATCTACTTTTGGCTTATCTGTAAAGAATCGGGTTACAACCGTGGTTAGTACTGCTTGCAAAGCAAGATGCGCAGCGCCTAGTTTTGCCGTTCGATAGAATATCGTTGAGCCATGCAGTTTGTAATGATGCCCAACAGAATCCCAGAAAGATAACTCACATGGATCCGTTAGCTTTTGACGATTAATCAGCACCACATAAATTGGTGCCGTCAAGACTGCCACACCAACTTGAGAACTCACCGTTACTATCCACAAAGCAAGGTGATTATCCTTAAAATATTGTCGTGCAAAGGCATCCGTTTCAAAATACACATACCATGAAACCCAACTTGCAGAAGTTCTTAAACCAGTCCCCGAATATGCAGCTTCAAGGACTTTTAATATTTCATGACGAAACCTTTCTCTTGACTCAACCATCATGGCTGTTCGCACACGAAATAATGGCATCGTTGCCGCTTCTAAGGCAGCAACTCCTGTCGCTTGGGCAATGCTGTTTAGGCCGCAGGGCAAATCAGCCCCTTGGTGAATGATCCATATCCGTGGATACCATAATAAGCTGCGTGCTGCCTCCATAGAACCTCCCGCATAAAAGCCCCATATCCCTTTTGAGGAAAAGATGCCTTTAAGACTGTCTCTAACTCTTGATCCTTTACTTATAGTATTCGCCGCCACATTATTGAACGGAACCTCCACTGTGAATCTTAATCCCACACGAAGAGTTGCTGAATCTAAACCAACCCGCTCATCTTTAGCCGCATAAATACATGAAAGACCACAGCAAAGTGTTAATAATGCAATCCATCTCATCATTAGATCCATAATATTTTTTTTAGACGATTATAATATAAGATTATGAATACGAAAAGGTCTTATCTTTTTTGGCAGGCTCTCTTGATAAGCTAGCTTTTCTAGCTATTATGATTCGAAAAGAGATCCCCCATGAACATCAATTTTTATTCATAACATAACTTTATAATTGCGAAAAAAGCTTATCTGCTTTACAACTGTGGATACAAAATTTATCACTCTAAGGGAATCACAACTTATGGCAAGTTATCAATATGTATATGTAATGAAAGGTCTTTCTAAGACGTATCCTGGCGGCAAAAAGGTTCTGAACGATATTTGGTTATCGTTTCTGCCCGGCGTTAAAATTGGCATTATCGGCAGCAATGGCGCTGGTAAAAGTACCCTGATGAAAATCATGGGTGGTATGGATAAAGAGTTCAACGGCGAATCCTGGGCGGCCGAGGGCGCAACAGTCGGTTACCTTGCTCAGGAACCCCAACTGGACGAATCCTTAACCGTTGAACAAAACGTCATGAAAGGTTTGGGAGAAGTAGTCACGTGGGTAGATCGTTTCAACGAAATCACCGCAAAGTTCTCTGAACCGATGACCGATGATGAAATGAACGAGTTAATTGTCGAGCAAGGAGAGCTTCAGGACAAAATCGATGCTGCCAATGCTTGGGATTTATCCCGCACTGTTGAAATTGCAATGGATGCGTTACGCTGCCCTCCTGGGGATAGCCCCGTTTCCAGTCTGTCTGGTGGCGAGCGTCGGCGCGTTGCATTGTGTAAGCTTTTGTTGCAAAAACCTGATTTATTGCTGTTAGACGAACCCACCAACCACTTAGACGCTGAATCCGTGGCATGGTTAGAACGACACCTGCAGGAATACAAAGGAACTGTAGTTCTCGTTACGCACGATCGCTATTTCTTGGACAATGTTGTCAGCTGGATCTTAGAATTAGACCGTGGGGAAGGTATCCCCTTTGAAGGCAATTACTCTGCATGGCTGGAAGGAAAACAAAAGCGCTTAGGCCAAGAACAAAAGGAAGAGTCCGACCGTCAGAAACAGCTGGCTCAGGAATTAGAATGGATTCGCCAATCACCTAAAGCCCGCCAAGCAAAAAGCAAGGCACGTATCACAGCCTATGAAAACCTATTGGCAGAAAGTCAAAACGTTAACATCAGCATGAACCAAATTACGATTCCAGCAGGTCCAAGGCTTGGAAATGTGGTGATAGAAGCAGAGAACGTCTCTAAGGGATTTGGTGACCGCGTACTGTTTGAAAAGCTTGCCTTCCGTTTACCTCCAGGAGGTATCGTCGGTGTCATCGGCCCCAACGGTGCGGGAAAAACAACGACATTCCGAATGATGACCGGACAGGAAACTCCTGACGCTGGAACCATGCGCATTGGTGAAACCGTTCAGCTATCGTATGTAGATCAAAGCCGCGATGCGTTAAACCCCGACAAAACCGTTTGGGAAGAAATCTCTGAAGGGCAAGAAGACATCTACATCGGCAAGAAAACGATCAAATCCCGAGCCTATGCCTCATGGTTCAACTTTAAAGGTACGGATCAACAAAAGAAAGTTGGCATGCTATCGGGTGGAGAGCGCAACCGCGTTCACTTAGCAAAGGTCTTAAAATCGGGAGGTAACGTACTATTATTAGACGAACCTACAAACGACCTGGACGTCGAAACCTTACGTTCATTAGAAGAAGCCTTATTAAACTTCCCAGGCTGTGCAGTTATCATCAGCCACGATCGTTTCTTTTTAGACCGTATTGCAACGCATATTCTTGCCTTTGAAGGCGACAGCCAAGTCGTTTGGTTTGAAGGTAACTATGCCGATTACGAAGTAGACCTTAAACGTCGTATGGGCGATGCCTATGTTGGCCCACAACGTATTAAGTACAAACCATTGGTTCGCGCTTAAGCTAACAGTTTACGCGCGACCCAGGGGCGCCATGCGCCTTACGACAGTCGTCGCACAAACCGCACAGTGGTTTGCCTGGGTCGCGCATATCCCCTTAGGCAATGGACATTATACGATGATTTCATCCGAACTGGACAAATCGATACAAATTCTATATAATAACTTTAATTTTAAATTTGAAAGGAACTACCCATGACAGCAGTACTGATTACTCTGCACATTATTTTGGCTGTTTCATTGATCGGCATTATTTTATTACAACGCTCTGAAGGTGGCGGGTTCGGATCTGCCCAATCAACTGGGTCTTTCTTTTCTGTCCGAGGAAAAACAGATTTCTTAACTCGGACAACGGCGATTCTAGCCACTGCGTTTATCGTGAATTGCTTTATTCTAGCCTTGTTGGCAAGTCAACCAAAACATCCTATAACAGCAGCTGAACAAGCCCCAAAAACTCATGAAAAAACTACAGGCGCAGCCATACCTTCTGCCCCTAAGCAATAAATTTTTGGCGGCACCTAGTGTGCCGCTTTACGTTGATCAATATACACGGTGTTTATATAATAAGAGGTCTTTATGAAGTATACTATGATCGCAGATTATGCATTCCGTCAGGTTTTAGACTCACGCGGAAATCCTACAATCGAAGCTGAAATCACCTTAGAAGACGATACAAAAGCAACGGCAATCGTTCCCAGTGGCGCCTCCACGGGTGCTCACGAAGCCGTAGAAAAACGCGATCAAGATACCTCTGTGTATTTAGGCAAAAGCGTCATCTCGGTGATTGACCATGCAAATGAAATCTTACAGGATGAAATCATTGGTCTTAATGTATTTGACCAACGTGGGCTTGATCTGTTATTAATTGCACTTGATGGAACGCCTCAAAAATCAAACTTAGGCGCAAATATCACCTTAGCCCTAAGCCTTACTGCAGCTAAGGCTGCTGCAAACTCCGCCGCGCTTCCCTTATATCGATATTTAGGCGGAATCAACGCACATAAACTTCCTGTTCCCATGATGAACATTCTAAACGGTGGTGCCCACGCAGATAACGGATTGGATATTCAAGAATTTATGGTGATGCCAATCGGAGCATCCTCATTTTATGAAGGCTTGCGCTGTGGAACAGAGATATATCATCACTTAAAGTCTGTCCTTAAAGCAAACAAGCTGTCAACGAATGTGGGCGACGAAGGTGGATTCGCCCCCAACATTCAAACGTCGATCGAAGCCCTGGACTTGATTACACTGGCCGTTGAAAAAGCTGGATATAACCTAGGATCAGATGTGGTATTTGCTCTGGATGTTGCTGCTACTGAACTATATAAAGATGGATTGTACCATATTGAGGGGCAACGTCTGGATAGCACTGGCTTAGTCAATTATTACACAAACTTATGTGATAAATACCCAATAGCCTCTATCGAAGATGGCTGCGCCGAAGATGATTGGGAAACATGGAAAATGCTAACAGACGCATTGGGCAACTCAACCCAAATCGTTGGAGACGACTTGTTCGTAACTAACCCACATCGCATCATGCAAGGGATTCAAGCATACTCAGCCAATGCACTTTTGGTCAAACCAAATCAGATTGGAACACTTACTGAAACGATTGACGCCATCACGCTTGCACAAACCCATAGGTTGAAAACCATTATTTCTCATCGATCAGGCGAAACAGAAGACACTACGATTGCTGACCTTGCGGTTGCGTTTAATACAGGTCAAATTAAAACCGGAGCCCCCTGCCGTAGTGATCGAGCGGCTAAATACAACAGACTTCTAAGAATTGAAGAGGAACTTGCAGACGCATCGACTTATCACTCTCCGTTTAACAGTTAGCAAGCCAGGCTATTTATGTGTCATAAAATGTGTCGAATTGCAAAAAAGATTGCAATCGTTGTAAAAAAGCGATAAAATCAGTCGTATAATTAGAGCAAATTTATGTTTATTCAAACTGAAGAAACTCCAAACCCTAACACATTAAAATTCCTACCCGGAAAAATTGTGATGGGAGCTGGCACAATTGATTTTCGCACAAAAGAAGCGGCTAAGCGCTCTCCTTTGGCATCGAAGCTATTTGACATCAATGGCATAGCGGGTGTGTTCTTAGGATCAAACTTTATATCAGTTTCAAAAGAGCCTTCGTTTGAATGGTCAACTCTAATTCCCTATATTATCGAAGGACTTACCATTCATTTTTCCAGCCAAACACCGATATTAAATGGCCTGATGGATGTACGTAGCGAGCCAACTCCCCTTGAGTTGCTAGACCCCCTTTCTCGTCAAATTGTCGAGATCATCGATACGCGCGTACGCCCATCTGTAGCAATGGATGGTGGAGATATTACATTTGAAAAGTTCATCGATGGTATAGTATATTTACAGATGAAAGGCGCTTGTTCGGGCTGCCCAAGTTCGCTGGTTACTTTAAAAAATGGCATTGAAAACATGCTGCGTCATTATATCCCTGAAGTAAAAGAAGTTCAGGCTATAACTGTATAATTGATTGATAAAGGAGCATTACATGGAAAAACTACCCGTGACTCGTGAAGGATTTGAAAAACTACAAGCTGAATTAAAACAACTAAAAACAGTAGACCGTCATGAAGTAATCAAAGCTATTGCATCAGCCCGCGAATTAGGTGACCTATCCGAAAACGCAGAGTATCATGCTGCGCGAGAACGCCAAGGGTTTATTGAGGGTAGAATTGCCGAACTAGAAGACAAACTGGCTCGAGCAGATGTTATCGACGTCAAGTTACTGAATGGCAGCAGCGTAAAATTTGGTGCTAGCGTAAGATTGATTGATGAAGATACCGAAGAAACCTTGTCTTACCAAATTGTCGGAGATGACGAAAGCAATCTTAGCAAAGGAAAGATCTCGCTATCTTCACCGCTTGCAAAAGCCTTAATCGGAAAAGACGCCGGAGATTCGGTAGACGTTCGCACCCCTGGTGGTGTAAAGTCATACGAAATTATCGAAGTTGCATTCCGTTAACTCAATGGGGGATAGTTTAGCGGTAGAACATCCGGCTCTGGACCGGAGAACCTAGGTTCGAATCCTAGTCCCCCAGCCATTAATAATTAGATTCAAATATTTTCAGATACAAACAAATCATTCCGGAATGAAATTTGCCGCCCCCAACTCTAAGTGCTGATTAGATGTATACGTATAAAGTTGATCCTGAGGCA
>CAZMBF010000031.1:0-8370 GCA_964564365.1 uncultured Alphaproteobacteria bacterium | reverse complement strand
TATTAGATTACTTCATCTAACGCTCTTCTTAAAGCTGGTCCATACCATTAGTTACAACTAAATACCCACTCTCATCTTTCAAGCCGCTTTGCACGGCACACTAACGTCTTAGGCAATCAAAGACTACTTTATAAGAAAAGAGTTCTTAAATTGAATTAACTGTGCAAGCTCTTTAGGCGTGAAACGAACAAGCGGAGATGAAATATGAGGACTATGACTAAAATAAGACAACGGAAGCTCTGAATGTAAAGACAACCCCATGACGTTACCAAACCGGCGACACATATCGATTTTTGTCACAATTAAATAAGATGGGTAAAGGGTCTTAAAAATCTTAATCATGTCTTCAGCTTCGCTCATATCTAGCCCAGCAGGCATCACCAATACTATAATTGGCGCCGCATCAGAAAGCATTTCTCTTGCAAACGCAATTTGATTATTATCATAGGGGTTAAGGCCAGTTGTATCTAATAAAACTAAACCATCATGATTCACGATGTGAGATGTCAGCTCTTCTTTATTATCCGCCTTTTCAAACGGAATCGCTAAGGCGCTGGTAAACGAGGTCAACTGAGCAATTGCCCCTGCCTTTTCGGCATCTAACGTAACAACAATAGGATTCAAGTCTCGCACGGTCGCTTCAATAGCAAGTTTTGCAATACAGGCTGTTTTTCCAGCCCCAGATGGGCCAATTAGGGCGATTGGGCAGTGTTTTTTATTCCCATTTCCAAGCTCAAATGGATTGAAATGTAAAATCTGATCTAATGAGGCAGCCAAACACTCTGATGGCTCAGGTATTTTTTGCTCTAAACTTCGTATTAAATCTTTGATCTGTTTTTTTGTAAGCTCACCCAGCCCATGTTCGTCCAACGCTTCATAAATTCCGTCAAAGGATTTTCTTGAAATATCAAACTCACCTTCTACCGCCGCAGTTACATGAAACAATCCTTTTTCTTCGATGCTAGACACAATAATTGCATCTTCCCCCAGTTCTTTACGAACGCGATTCATCGCTTGTGTGAAGGTTGTGGCAGTAAATTTATGAAGCTTCATAGGATACAACCTTTTTATATTTCACCTAAAGTCTCTATAGAAACTTTGTGATGAATTTCATTTTGAGACAAGACAGGAACTTTTGGACCCAACTTATCTACAACTGTTTGAACGAAAGGACGAATACCTGAAGACGTCACAATAACTGGACTATGAACTGCAATTTCTGAGCGTTTCATAAAATCATTCGCCTTTTTAATAAATCTTTGTAATTGAGACGGCGCCATTGCTAATTCTCTAGCAGAGTTATAGTCCCCAACGATGCTAGCCGCAAATTCATTCTCCCATTCTGTGGATAACATTACAACATTTAAAGTGTTGTTAAATGCAAAAGTATGGGTAATCTGACGTGATAATCTTGACCTGACAAATTCAGTAAGTCCTGTAACGCTTTTTGCACCCAAGCCTGACTCTGCAATTGCTTCTAAAATCGTTGGAAGATCACGAATAGATATTTTTTCATCTAACAGGTTTTGTAGAATACGTTGAATCGTCCCTATAGAAACTTGCGAAGGCACCATGTCATTCACCAACTTCCGATGACTTTCATTTAACCCTTCAATTAGTTTTTGAACATCTGCAAACGTCAATAATTCCGAAACATTGCTTTTAACCAACTCTATCATGTGCGTGGTAATCACTGTGGCTGGATCCACAACAGTCAACCCTTTGTGTTCAGCCTCGTTCTTTTGAGACCCCACAATCCACTTTGCAGGCAAGCCAAAGGCAGGCTCTGTGGTTGCTTCACCTGGAAACGCAATAGCACCCCCATTCGGGTTCATAGCCAAATACTTATCTGGATGAACCGTTCCAGCCCCTTCTTCAATTTCCTTGATTTTGATAGAGTAATGATTGTCAGGCAGATCCATATTATCTTGCATGCGCACCGCCGGTAAGATAAAGCCCAACTCTAAGCTTAACTGATCTCGAATATTTTTGATTTGATCGGTGATTTTTACCCCATCTATCTTATTTAACAGAGGTAATAAATTGTAACTTAATTCAATCCGCACCATATCAAGACCAGTAACCGCCTCTTTAGGCGCTGCTGAAGCCCCCATGCTTCTAGAAGAAGCTTCTCCCTTTTGAGATTTAGCCCCATCAGCTTTTGAAGCTGTTTGTTTTTCTTTGTGTTCAAAAACAAACCATGCCAATCCACTGATCCCTGCTGATATAAGGGCAAATGGAAAGAAAGGAATTCCTGGAATTAATGCAAATATAAACAACAAAAAGCTACAAATAGCCAAAGCAGCTGGATACGCACTAAGCTGTTGGAATAATGCCTTATCGGCAGACCCTTGAGTTCCACCTTTCGAAACAATCATACCAGCAGCTACAGATACTATTAACCCTGGTATTTGAGAAACTAGACCATCCCCTACGGTTAAGAACGTATAAGATGCAGCAGCTTCAGACAGCGTAATTCTTTTTTGAATAACCCCTATTAATATGCCGCCAATAATATTAATGAACGTAATTAACAAGCCTGCGACTGCGTCTCCACGTACGAACTTTGCCGCACCATCCATGGCTCCATAAAAGTTAGACTCATCTTCAACAATTTTACGACGTTCTTTTGCTTGTTGATCAGAAATAGCGCCCGCTGCTAAATCTGCATCAATCGCCATCTGTTTCCCAGGCAAAGCATCCAAACTAAATCGGGCAGATACTTCAGCAATACGTCCCGAACCTTTTGTGATCACCATAAAGTTAATAATCAGCAGAATACAAAAAACGATCAAACCAATAACAAAGTTACCACCCATAATAAAGCCACCAAACGCATATATAATATGCCCCGCCGCCGCTGGCCCTTCATGCCCATTTGAAAGAATAATACGCGTTGAAGCAACGTTTAAGGAAAGTCGAAAAATCGTGGCCACTAACAACACCATTGGAAACGAGTTAAACTCTAATGGAGCTTCAATAAATAAGGCTGTGACCAAAATAATGATTGATAGTGTGATTGATAGCGCTAAGGATATGTCCAGCAGCCATGTCGGCATTGGTAAAATTAATATAACCAACACTGCAATCAGCGCAAACGTAAAGATAATATCTCCTCGTCGAACAATTCTAGCTGGATTAAGCGCTGTAAACAATCGTTCCATAAAACTTAGTCTCCATTATGAATGCTATGTTCAGTTTTGTACTGGTTCAGTTTGTTTCTTAAGGTTCTTAACGATATTCCCAAGATACTTGCCGCATGAGTTCGATTACCTAAGCAATGATCCAGAGTTCCAAGAATCAGGTTTTTTTCTACTTGTGCTACTGTCTGCCCAACCAATGGAGCAGGTTCAACAATGATAGGATGGTCTCCTTTGTTTTGCGGGAACATTGATTTTACTCCCTTAGGAAACACAACACTTGCATCAATCTCTACACCACTAGCCATTAACACAGCTCTGTGCATTGTGTTCTCAAGTTCTCGAACATTTCCTGGCCAACTATGCTGCTGCATTTGACGCAATGCACCCTCAGAAAGTGGCCGAACAGGAACACCATTCACCTTTGCATACTTTTCTATAAAGTGCCCCGCAAGAAATGAAATGTCCTGAGGGCGATCACGTAAGGGGGGAACTTCAAGATTAATAACATTTAACCGAAAATATAAGTCTTCGCGAAACTTACCTTCCTTGACGTACTGCCATAAATCTCTGTTACTGGTTGCTAGAATGCGAATATTTACTTTTACTGATTTAGACGCCCCTACAGGATCAATCACCCTTTCTTGAATTGCTCGCAATAGCTTTGCTTGTAAGTGAATGTGCATTTCACTAATTTCATCAAGTAATAATGTTCCACCATTGGCTTCTTCAAACTTTCCTATACGTTTTGCAACAGCTCCTGTGAAGGCACCTTTCTCGTGACCAAACAACTCAGATTCTAATAAGTTTTCAGGTATTGCTGCACAGTTAACACTAATAAAGTTTTCTTTTGCTCGGCTGCTAGTTTTGTGAAGCAAACGGGAAATGACCTCTTTTCCTGTTCCGGACTCACCCGTAATTAAAATACTGGCCTCGCTATTTGCAACCTGTTGAGTCATGCGAATGATATTTTCCATCGCTGGGTCTTTATACATCAATGCTTGATTATCATCGCACACCGCTTCTAATACTGCAGCTATCAACTCTGCATCTGGCGGTAAAGGAATATACTCAGTAGCCCCGTGACGAATTGCCCGGACTGCTTTTTCTTGATTGCTCTCTCCAACACCACACCCAACAAGAGGAATACTAAAGCGCTCATTTTTTAGGGCTTGTATCATTTTATCGATGGGCATATTAACATCCATCATAATAAGGTCGGCCCCCTTGCCTGCACGCAATGCCACAAGTGCGGCCTCAATACTATCTGCATGGCCTACTTTTGCGCCCTTATTAATAGCAATTTTACTTGCTTCAATTAAATCACTACTCATCTGTCCAATAATTAATAAGCGCATGTTTCTACCTTACTTTAAAATTTTAATGACTTCGGTTAATGTAATTGCCAGCTTGTCATTAACTGATACAACCTCACCTTTTGCAATCAATCGGTTGTTGACATAAATATCAACCGGATCACCCACTCTGCGCTCTAACTCTACAATAGAACCTCGCTTTAATTTTAGAAGATCACTTACTTGCATTTTTGCCGTTCCCAATACAGCAGAGACTACGACCGGAACATCATAGACTGCTTCAATAGGCCGAACCCCATCTTCTAAAACTGTTTCCATGGAATTTTTGTCTGTCTTGACAGCGCCATAAAGTTCATTTTTTTCATTCCCTTTATTTTCTGCTTTCTTTTCTTCATCCATTTTTATACTTCCTATACGTTTGTTTCTGTGATATTAGGATCAAACATGAGTGACGATATATCGGTAATGACTTGCTGAAGACATTTTTCAACATAACCACTTTGCCAATTAATCTGACAATCAGTTAATTCAAAATCTGCTATTCCTTTAACAAAAATTTGAAACTTTAAACCTTTTTCTTCTTTTATTTTTTTGCAGGCACTCTCTATGCTTTCGACTCTTTCAGAGTGCACTGTAATAGTTAACTCTGGCAAATCTTTCAAAGACGATAATTGCGTGTCTATAAAACTAGTAATTTCTTCTAAACCCGATATAGCAGCATATCTTGAAAACGTTTTTTTAAATAGAGCCATGGCAAGGTTTAGCACCAAATTAGACACCTTGTTTTGTATTAATTTTTGTTCTTCAATGCTTTTATCTAAATATATCTGTAAGTTATAAAGCAACTCACGTTGAAGCGTTTCTTGACGTTGTGTGGCTTCTAAGTTTGCGCTTTTTCTTCCCCCTTCAAAACCCTCGTTGTATATTGCATCCCTTTCTTTATTATACTGATCCTCTGTAAATACAAAACTCTTACCTTGCCGAGACCTAGAATCAAACAGTTTATGTATAGATGAATTTATGTTCACTTTGTCAAACCCTAATCTACAAATTTTTCTTCTTCTTCGCCGATAATCCTCGTAATGATAACTTCTTTATCAATCAATTCTTTCACTTGAGTCATAATAACACTTTGAGCAATATCAACTTCTTTAAGGCGCACACGCCCCAAAGAATCTATTTCTTCTTTCAATAAATTTCCGGCACGTTCTGACATGTTTTTTAAAAACAAATTTTTAATAGTATCAGATGCTCCTTTTAGCGCAAAAGCCAGCTTCGTCTTATCAACAACTCTGATGACTTCTTGAATCCCCTTACTGTCAATCCGAATCATATCTTCAAATGTAAACATTAACTCTTTTACACGCTCTGCGTCTTCAGGATGAGAATGCTCCAAGAAATTAATAAACTTTTCTTCTGCCTCTCGATCAAACAAGTTAAAAATATCCGCCATAATCTGGTGTGAGTCACGTTTGTTTGTTTTAGATACATTGTTGATAAATTGAGCCCGTAAAGTTTTTTCTAAATCGTTTAATACCTCCTTTGAAACCATATCTAATTTTAAAATTCTTACCATTACGTCTTCTGCTAATTTTATTGGTAGCAATTTAAAAATAGTCGCGGATTTGTTTGGAGAAATCTTAGTTAAAATCACAGCAATAGTTTGAGGATGCTCATTTTGTAAAAAGTTAACCAAAAAATCATTGTCTATAGATTCTAATTTTTCCCATAGATTTTTTCCTACAGGCCCCACGACCTCTGACATAATAGAAGCAACTTTATCTGGAGATAATATTTGCGAAAGAAGCTTTTCTGTTTTTTCCACACTTCCAACAACAGTTCCCGCACCTATGGAAACACTCTTCTGAAAATCCACATAAATGGACTCGATAGTTTTAGCCTCTATGACACCTAAGTTTGCCATTTCTCTTGAAAGAATCTGGATTTCATCTTGATCTAAAAATGCCATAATTTTTGCTACTTTTTCTTCTTCAAGAGACAGCATAAACGCTGCTGCTTTTTGAGGACCTTTAAGGTTTTGAGATGCATTTTCTTGAGCCATTTTATCCCTCATTTAACCAAGAGTTCACAACCTTTGCTGCGTGCTTTGGATAATCCTCAAGCAACGAATGTATCGTGTTTACGGTATCTGATTGCACTAATCCAGCCACATTTTTTAATTGAATAGCAGCTTGTTTTTTTCTTTTGGGAGAAGATTGCTCTTCTGCCTCCTCATCTTCCTCCACTTCTTCATCCAGCTTTGGTTGACGCATAACTGGTTTTATAGATTGCATAACAATCATAAGATTTTTGAAAAATGGTTTTATAATACTTAAGGTAAGCATCAACCCAATAGCAACAAATGCTATCAGTTCTATTAATCTAAAGACGTCATTTTTATTTAACCCAAACAGCCAATCATACGACGTTCCCACCTCTTGCTGTTCTATAACAAACGGCATATGTATAACCTGAATATCATCTCCGCGCGTTGGTTGAAATCCAATAGCCGATTTTACAATAGTCTTAATATTTTCAAGCTCTTCTGCCGTTCTTGGTTGATACTTTTCGGTTGTACCCTCCATCGTTCGAACACCATCAACCATTACAGCAATGCTTAATCGTTTAATTTCACCACTTTCCTTGACATACTGGCGCACTGTTTTAGAAATTTCATAGTTTATGATTTCCTGGTTTCGTGCCGTTTTATTTTGAGCAACAGGAGCTATACTTCCAGCCTTACCCGCCCCCTGTGGGCTAGGCACTGCGTTTTTCGCAGTAATAGGCTGATTTTCTACTTGGGCTTCTTGACTTTGATCGCTAATTGTCTGAGTGGATCTTACAACCTGTGTCGCAGGATCATATAATTCTGAACTTTCGGTAACACGATCCAAATCTAAATCAACGGCTACTCGGGCTCTCACCTTTCCGTACCCCACTGTTCTTTCTAATAAAGACTCAATAGTATGCGATAGCCGCTCTTCTAATAAAACTCGATGTTCATTAACCCCATTATTAATTTCTTGGCTATCATTAGCATCTTTGCTTTTTGCAAGTAAGCGGCCGTTGTTATCAATAATAGCAACCCTAGATGCATCAAGCCCAGGAACTGCAGCAGCAACTAATTGCTGTATCGCCTGAATGTTTTGTGAAGACAGGCTGTTTGACCATTTTGTTTTCAGGACCACAGATGCCGTTGGAGTTTTCTGTTCTCGTTGAAACGGCTCGCGTTTTGGAATAACTAAGTGAACTCTTGCCGCTGCTACTGCGCTTAAAGAAGTGATCGATTTTACAAGCTCACCCTCAAGCGCGCGAATGTAATTAATATCTTGTGTAAATGCTGTTGTGCTGAGGGAATCGCCCTTATCAAAGATCTCATATCCTATACCATCTCCACCTGGCAGCCCATCTTGAGCAAACATCATGCGCAATCTTGGGGCTTGGCTGGCTGGAACCATCACTTGACTGCCATCACCCCTCAATTCATAAGATACGCCTTGCCCATCAAGCTTTGAAATAATTTCACCTGCAGCTTTTGGATCTAGATTGCTGTATAGCAACACCATTGAAGAACTTGATAATCTTGTAAATAAAAAGGCAAGTATCCCTAATAGAATAATTATGAAGGTCAGCGTGATAACCACACGCGCTTTTCCGATTCGATTGATTGCCTCTAACAAAGTATCCACTGTTAACACCTAAAACACCTCACTAGGTAAACTTTACCCCAAATGATTAAAAAAACAGTTAACAACGGGAAGAATTACCTAGAGGTGATCTCAAATAATCTAGAAAGCGTTCTGCGAAATACTTGTTGGTATTTTGGACCTGTATAGATATCTTTTAACTCTACGTCTGTGTAAAGAAACAAGCTGATTTTCTATTTGATTCTGTAAGTTTGTTTTTGAATTAGA
>CAZMBF010000030.1:0-8373 GCA_964564365.1 uncultured Alphaproteobacteria bacterium | reverse complement strand
CCTCACGCGACTTAGTGGGTCCTAAATTTCAACTCCAAAGATACATTTTGATCACAACTTTCCAAAATTCTTGAATTTAAATGCAGGCTGTGGCATAAAATAACATCAAGTGCCGCTGTGGCTCAGTGGTAGAGCACATCCTTGGTAAGGATGGGGTCGAGAGTTCGATTCTCTTCAGCGGCACCAGTTATCCCTTAAAGCTCACCTTATTGCCAGAATGTCGAACTAACCGTCCCGACAATTCAAGCTCGAGTAAAACATCCCAAACGTAAGCAGGTGGCAGCTCTGTGTGACGAATAATATTATCAACATCAACGGGTGTCGCTGACAGTAAATTCAGTATTTTTGTTTTCATTTCTGCAAGCCCCCGAACTTCGGGGCCAGGATTTGGAAAATACTCTTTTGGATCAAATGCTCTGGCTGTGTCTAAGCAAATCGACAAATGCGATAGTATATCCTCGGCATTTCGAACAAGATATGCACCATCTATAATAAGCTTATTGGGGCCTTCTGACCGTGGATCATAGGGAAAGTTCGGCACCGCAAAAATATCACGCCCAAATTCGGCCGCATAATTTGCAGTAATCATGGACCCAGATTGATGGCGAGCTTCTACAACCAATACGCCCATTGAAAGTGCCGCGATAATCCGATTACGCCTCGGAAAATGATGCGCTGAGGGAGTAGTTCCAAATGGGAACTCCGAAACTAACAAACCTTGCTCTGTAATAAGTGCCTGAAGGTTTGCATTTTCCTTAGGGTATATACTATCAAGGCCCCCGCCCAGAACTGCAATGGTTCCAGTTTCTAGCGCACCCTTATGCGCTGCGGTATCAATGCCTAATGCCAATCCTGAAGCTATGTTCAGCCCAGCGTTTCCTAACTCAGAACTGATGTGTTGTGTAAACTTAATCCCATTTAAGGATGCATTTCGACTTCCCACAATTGCAAAATTGGTTCTGAAAATAAGAGAGAAGTCTCCTTTTGCATAAATGACAGGCGGCGATGAATCAATCGACTTTAAACAGGTTGGATATTCAGAGTCATCCCACGTTAGAAGTTTGACGTTGTTCTGTTCAGCCTTTCGAAGTTGATCTTCAGCAAGCCGGATGTCGGGAATGACCACATCACTTAGCTTACCCCCGCGCTTGGCTATTTCAGGTAATGTTTTTAAAGCTTCGCCCGCCGATCCATATCGTCGCAATAAATATCGGAATGTAGATGGTCCTACATTCTCGCTACCGATAAGACGAATCCAGTCTATAAGCTCATCTTTGGACATGCACCCTCTCACTATAGTTTGATTTTGCTCTCCTCGCCTTTGAATAGACGGGTAATATTACCTTTATGCCGCCAAAAGATTAATATAACGATAAAAATGAAAAATATTTTTGCAGCCCACATTAAATGACTGGGAGTATCTAGCTCTGGAAACACACTTACAATCACATACCCACAGGCGATGCTAAGACCAATCAAAGAAGCGACAGACACAATTTGAGTTGCAAATACAACTATAGCAAAGGTTACAACACCCAACAAAGCACCATAAGGGAACAAGCAGGCACACAGCGCAGTAAACGAGGCAACGCCCTTTCCACCATTGAACTTTAACCAACATGAATACATATGGCCCAATACCCCCGCACTGCCAACAATCATCATTGCGCTTAACAAGATGTCGGAGGGCACGTCGTTGATGGGGTTCATCACAAAATCAAATATTACCATTGGTAATAAGATTTTAATCATATCTAGAACATACGTCATAAATCCAAGCTTTTTACCCCCAGTACGCAACACATTCGTCGCCCCAATGTTTCCAGACCCATGTTGCCGAACGTCTTTCTTTAAAAAAAACTTAACCAAGATATATCCCGAAGGAATAGCTCCTATTAAATAGGCGAGAACGCCCCATACGGCTAATGCTTCTGTAGATATTGACATGTATCACCTCATAAGTTGTTGTTGTATTTCGTATAATGCCACTGCTGCAGCATTCGATGCGTTCAGCGTTGGAAAGTCTGGATTAGTAGGCAACTGAGTTAAATAGTCGCACGTTTCCGTAATCAATCTTCGCATTCCAAAACCCTCAGCACCAATGATTAAGACTATTTTTTTTGGCAAGTCCACCTGATGCAGGGCCGTTTTTCCATGTTCGGATAATCCAACAACCCAAAACCCCTGTTGTTTTAAATCTTCTAATGTTCGTGCCAAATTAGTCACCCGCGAAAATGGAATGCGATCCATCGCGCCACAGGCAGACTTTGCCAACACGCCGCTCTCAGCCGGACTATTTCGATCGGTATGAATAACCCCACCCACATTAAAACACGCCGCTGAACGTAAAATTGCCCCCACGTTATGGGGGTCCGTTACCTGATCAAAGGCTACTAACAAACAAGGATCTTTATCAAGGGGTAAGTCCTTAATATGTACATTTGGCAAGGGTGTAGTTTCCAATACTATCCCCTGATGCACCGCATCCGACGGTACTAACTTTTCAATCTCTTTTTTGGTAACACAACGTAACATCTTTGAATGCGCAGCATATTCATCCATATGTTCTGCCGTTACATATAAGTGCTTGTGTGCACGCTTTGAATTAGCCAGCGCCGCCTTAACAGCATGAGCGCCATATAAAAATAATGTATTAGAATTTGATTTTTGTGCCATCGAACACTCTTATATAATTTACCGAGAGTATACAAGTAGTCAGTTCATAAACGCAAGAATGTTAAACAATATGTATAAGCTGAATACGTGTGAGGTGCATAGGCGGCTTCTGTGCGGGATGAGATAGTGTACTGCAAAGGGGTAATCCAGGGTTATCACCGCTATATCTAACAGCTATCAACAGGGGTGCGCGGCGCCCTTCACCCCCACTGTGCCACTAGTCGTGGCACGCAGGGGTGAACCTGCGCCTTGGGGGTGGGAAAACCGCAGTGAAGCCCAACGGGCTTCATGCGGGTTGGGGGGGCTGTAGAATTGACTCCGCAGCGAAGCGAAGGAGCCTATATATAAATGGGTACTAAAAAAGCCCCAATCATGGGGCCTTTTTTAGTAGGTCTTTTTAAGACTACGCCAACAAAGCTAACAATAGTAATGCAACAATGTTAATAATCTTAATCATTGGGTTGATGGCTGGACCCGCAGTATCCTTGTAAGGATCGCCCACAGTATCGCCTGTTACGGCAGCTTTATGAGCTTCAGAACCTTTACCACCATGGTGTCCATCTTCAATGTATTTCTTTGCGTTGTCCCATGCTCCACCTCCGGATGTCATAGAAATCGCAACAAACAAACCCGTTACGATTGTTCCAAGGAGCATCGCACCCAAAGTAATAAATGCTTCGCGTTGATCAACCATTAAGTAGATTGCAAAATAGACAACTACAGGCGCCAAAACTGGTAACAATGAAGGTGCAATCATTTCACGGATGGCAGCACGTGTTAGCATATCAACAGCACGACCATATTCTGGTTTTGATTTTCCTGTCATAATACCAGGGTTTTCTTTGAATTGACGACGAACCTCAACCACAACGGAAGATGCTGCGCGACCTACGGCCATCATTGACATAGATCCGAATAAGTACGACAACATACCACCTAACAATAACCCAATAACAACGTAAGGAGATTGAAGGTCAAATGTAATATTCAAATCACTGAAGTAGTGACTTAGATCTTCTGTGTAAGCAGCAAACAATACCAAAGACGCAAGAGCAGCAGAGCCAATCGCATAGCCTTTTGTAACTGCTTTTGTCGTGTTTCCAACTGCATCAAGGGCATCAGTTACTTCGCGAACGGCTTTTGGTAAGCCTGACATTTCAGCAATACCACCAGCGTTGTCTGTGACAGGGCCGTAAGCGTCTAATGCAACAACCATACCCGCCAAGGCAAGCATTGTCGTTGCCGCAATGGCAATTCCAAATAATCCTGCATTCAGGTAAGAAACCAAGATTCCGCCCACAATCACTAAGGTTGGATATGCGCAGGCTTCCATCGATACTGCAAGACCTTGAATGATGTTTGTTCCATGGCCAGTTTCAGAGGCCAAGGCAACGCTTCGTACTGGGCGATATTCTGTCGACGTGTAATACTCTGTAATCCAAACCAGTAATCCCGTTACCACCAAGCCTGTAATCGCACAGATTAATAGGTTGTGTGTTGAAAATACTAGTGCACCTGCTTCGAAATGGAAATCGTTCGGTACAATTGTATACGTTAGGATAATGATAAATAGCGCTGAGAATACGCCTGTTGCGATTAAGCCGCGATACAATGCTGGCATAATCTTATTATCTGGACGTAACTTTACAAAGAATGTTCCAAGGATTGATCCAATAATACACACTGCACAAATCATCAGCGGATACAGCATCATTTCTTCGGCATACAAGTGACCTTCGAAAATTGTTGCAGCTAATAGCATCGAAGCAACGGTTGTAACCGCATACGTCTCGAACAAGTCTGCAGCCATGCCGGCACAGTCCCCCACGTTATCACCCACGTTATCAGCAATAACG
Organism: uncultured Alphaproteobacteria bacterium; assembly: GCA_964564365.1. Lineage (GTDB taxonomy): Bacteria > Pseudomonadota > Alphaproteobacteria > UBA6184 > UBA6184 > Bodonicaedibacter. Next base: position 3,841 of record CAZMBF010000030.1, on the reverse strand, counting down.
GCTGGGTTTCGGGGATCGTCTTCTGGGATACCTGCCTCAATTTTTCCAACAAGATCTGCACCGACGTCAGCGCCTTTTGTGAAAATTCCACCACCAAGGCGCGCAAAAATAGAAATTAAAGAGGCGCCAAAGCTTAAAGCAACTAACCCTTCTAACAAGTCGCGGCTTTCAACGTTTTGGTGTTTTAACAGAATATAGTATCCAGCAACACCTAGAATGCCAAGGCCAACCACAAGCATTCCTGTAACTGCACCTGACTTAAATGCTACATCCAGTGCTTTGTGTAAGCTTGTACGAGCGGCTTCCGCGGTGCGTACGTTTGCGCGTACGGATACGTACATTCCAATATATCCAGCAACGCCAGATAGAACAGAACCAATAACGAATCCAATTGCAACGTGAATTCCAAGTGTTGCAATCAATCCAATCACAACAATGATTCCAACAATCGCAATCGTGCGATATTGACGATTTAAATATGCTGCGGCACCTTCTTGGATCGCGGCTGCAATTTCTTGCATTTTGTCCGTTCCAGCAGAAAGGCTTAGCACTGATCGTGATGCCAAAATCCCATAGGCTAACGCAAGTAAGCCACAGGCGATAATGACAGAGTTCATAACAAAACTACTCATTACTCTTCCTATTTTCAAACTAATTACCTCTGCAAAATGCCAGAATAGTTCTGGATTTTCAATCTTTTTTCATATTATGAGTTAATTCATAAGAGAGTGTGGTTTTTGAAATTGCTCATAGGAAGCAGTGAAGTCTGTAGGAAATTCGGGTTTTTCGCCATTGTACTTAGGTAATAAATTTAGTATTAATATCAATCTGCTATCTGTCAACGAGGGGCTATTATGATGCGTTTTTTTTTCTTCTTAATAATCTTAAGTTTTACTATTGTTATAAGCGAGATACCTGTAACTGCAGCCTCTCAATTTAACACAGGTAAACAGGCACTAAAGAAGGCTGAGAATTTATATAAAGAAGGAAAAAGAGAAGAGGCTAAAGAATATTTTCAACTAGCCGCGAAACAAGGGTTTGCAGAAGCGCACTATCAATTAGCATATGGTTATGTATTAACTAAAGATGAGAAAATAGACCATCTTGTAGAGGCGGCTAAGCAAGGGCATGAACAAGCTCTAAATCTGGCGCTTGATTGTTTATTCTTTAGAGCGAATAATTTGTTTTCTGATCCTCAAAAAGCACTAGATCTTTATTATCAAGCGAAAAGAGCTAATCCATCTATAAAACTATTCGAAGAGGAAGAAGTGCTTGATACATTAAAAATGTGTGCAGAAGCTGGCACTTTTGATGCAGAGGCATTTATTCAGCAATATAAAATTATAATTCCTTCTGAAGATAGAGGCGCATATTATGTGTGGGAGCTTGCAGAAAGAGCCTCTAAAGGAGGGTGTTTCGGAGATCCTGATCCAAAATTAGTCCTACAATTAGTTTCCAGAGGTGGACTGGTTCCCGCAGAGTTAGTGGCTGCAGTGAAAAAGACTTATGCTAACTGGAAGACAAATAAAAAAGAAGAATTCAAGATTGATAATTTTGTCACAAGTGGTTTTGGGTATGCTTTTATTTCCTCTAGACGTTTTGAAATAAAGGAAAAAGAAAGACAAAAAAGAATTGATCTTATGGCTGACAATATGACTCCTGAAAAAATGAATCTTGTAAGGATCGCGTATAAAGCCGCCGAAGAGTTTATAAACTTAAAGGTTCAATATTCTGAGATGGCAGACATAGAAAACGTTTGTTACGGTGGGTCTTTGGAGAATGGGTGTGTAATGCGTGAAATCTCATCACAAATGGATGAATATACTGCTTTGATTAATAATGTTAAAGCTGGGTTCACGCCCGCACGTACAGTATCAAATTTGGAGTCGGATAAAGAGTTAAACAAAATATATTTAAAAGTACGGCAAGCCTTACGAAAAAAGCCAGAAGCAGAAAGGCTGCCTATAAGTGTTAAAATTATGCAAGATATCCAGCTGGCTTGGATAAAGCATAGGGATGCTTCTGCAAGACTATTTAGTTCGCTTAATCCTAAGGTAAATGAGTTAGCATGGAAAGCATATATCACAGAAAGTCGTGTCGATGAGTTAAAAAGACTTTTTGATTCATCGATCGTTCAGGGATGGTTTCAAAGAAAATAAATAGCAGCATCAAATCCTTTTGAGGTCAACTGCATTAAGCTAAGTGGTCCAAGCTTCATCATTTTGTTAGAGTTAAACGTACGTTCCAAATACCCGGGTGTTAATGTAAACGAACGTACTAACTTATTAGGCTCTGCTTTTGCAAAAAGTGAGCTCATAACTAGCTATAAAGCGAGTATAGCTTTGAGAGGATTGACTCAAATTTTTTTGCCTATACATTAAACCTAAAATGAAAGATATCTCCGTCTTGTACGATATAGTCGCGGCCTTCTTGACGGGCTTTTCCTGCGGCTTTTGCACCCTGTTCACCATTGTGTTCTGCATAGTCTGCATAAGCGATCGTTTCTGCACATATGAATCCGCGTTCAAAGTCGCCATGAATGACACCAGCAGCCTGTGGTGCTTTTGTATTGCGTTGTACCGTCCAAGCGCGAGCTTCTTTGGGACCAATCGTAAAATACGTAATTAGATCTAATAATTTATAACCAGCCTGAATAACGCGGGTAAGACCTGTAGTGCTTAACCCTAGTGCATTTAGGAACTCATCTTTTTCTTCTTGTGTTGAAAGCTGTGCGACTTCTGATTCAATTGCAGCTGAAACAACAACACTTGATGCCCCGTGTTTTGCTGCGTATTCAGCGACCTTTTGGGATAGTGCATTACCAGTTGCGGCTTCGTTTTCTGCAACGTTACATGCATACACAATGGGTTTAGAGGTTAATAACTGTAATTGTTTCATTAAGTTTTTCTCGTGATCATCCTTAAGTTCGGTATTGCGAGCGGGGCTGCCTTCTTCAAGGACTTTTAACACGCGTTTTAACAATTCAGCCTGTTCAGCGAGCTCGGGCTCCTTTCCCCCTTTGATCTTTTTTTCAAGGTTGGGAATACGTTTTTCAACGCTTTCAAGATCAGCCAAGGCTAATTCTGTGTCGATGATCTCAATGTCTCGAATTGGGTCTACAGAGCCTTCAACGTGAATAATATCCCCAGAATCAAAGCATCGCACCACATGCACGATGGCATCAACTTCACGGATATGCCCCAAAAATTGATTGCCCAGACCTTGACCTTGGCTGGCACCTTTCACCAGACCTGCGATATCCACAAACTCCAACGTAGTTGGAATGATTTGTGCAGAGTTTGCAATTTTGGCTGCAGTGTTTAAACGATCATCGGGCACACCAACCTTACCCACATTCGGTTCAATAGTGCAGAAGGGGTAGTTTGCGGCCTCTGCAGCTGCTGTTGACGTTAATGCATTAAATAACGTGGATTTACCAACATTTGGTAACCCAACAATTCCACATCGAAATCCCATAATTTAGTCCTTTTGTTTGTGAAAATAGTTTTATCATAAACAGCATTATTTAGAAAATAAAAACTGGCTGAGCTGTAAAAAATATGCACACTATTAACCCTTTGACAAGGAATGTTGTATATTTTTATCAAAAGGGTATCATGAATATGAACATTTTTTCTGAAGCATTTATGGGGAAACCTATTTCGATGTGGGGAGCGTTTATCGCGCTTATCATCATTCTTTTAATCTTTGACTTGGGGGTATTACAGAAAAAGTCTCATGAAATTAAGTTTAAAGAAAGTGCGTTGCTAAGTTTGTTTTATATTACCGTAGCGTGCATTTTTGGCGGGTGGGTTTGGTGGCAGCTGGGAGGCATTGCTGG
>CAZMBF010000029.1:0-8446 GCA_964564365.1 uncultured Alphaproteobacteria bacterium | reverse complement strand
CAACCTGGATGAAGCCCATTGGGCTTCACTGCGGTTTTCCCACCCCAAAGGGCGCAGGTTTGCCCCAGCTTTCCACGACGTAGCATTGTGGGGAAAAGGGCGCAGAATAGATGGACCTACATATCCGTTAAAACTTATACCATAATGACTGGTTTGTAACCTCATGGTGATAAATCACCTCTTCAGTTTTTACAACGTTTCCTAATTCTTTGGGGCAGCGGTTCGCAACAACCTCTTTCAGCTCTGCATATTTTGTATGAGTTTGCTCACCCAGCATCGTTTTTAAGCTGCTGCTGGTTTTAAAGTATCGCAAGGCGTCATAGATATTTCCTGGCAGTTTTTCTCGCTTTTTTAAGATACCTTCAAACGCCTTTACATTTTTACTTTCAAATCCCGTCACGCCGATGGACAGCAGCGAAAAAATAGTAAGATACGGATTACAATCTGGCGCAACCGAGCGCACCTCAATGCGTGTTGAATTTCGATCACCAAAGGGAATACGAATCATTGAGCTTCGATCAAAGTCTGACAGTTTAATTTCATTGGGCGCTTCAAACTTTGGATCTAAGCGACGATACGCATTGACACTAGAGTTTAAAATCAAGCACAGATCTTTTGCGTGATGCAATATGGCCGTTGCAAATTGGGTTCCCAAATCTGAAAGTCCATCTTTGTTTTCTGCATAAAACAGATTAGTATCCTCGACAGCAGCAGAAATATTAATGTGCATACCACTGCCATTAATGTTCATCAGTGGTTTTGGCAGGAACGAACTTGTATACCCCATTTTTTTTGCAACCTGACGGCATATTAGTTTATATATCTGTATCTGATCACAGGCTTCTACGGGATGTGTATATTTATAGTTTAATTCAAACTGAGATGGCGCGACTTCGGGATGATCCTTTTCGTTTTCAAATCCCATCGCACGCTTTGCCTCGGCAACTGCATCGATAAATAGTCGTAAAGGATCCTGAGGAAGCGCGTTGTAATACCCGCCTGTTGTCACCAACTTGAACCCCTCAGAGGCTGTAAAGTTTTGCTCTGCATCAACGCCGTGCAATAAAAAGCCCTCAATTTCGGGGGCAACGTTAAAGGTCATTTTTTGCTTTAAATACTCTTCACGCAAAAACCCTTGAAGCCTGCCTCGAAAGTCAGCTGCATATTGTTGTTTGCTGCGATCATGTACATTCGCAAATACGATAACCTTGCCTGGAGCAAATATATCAGCAGGAGCCCAATAAAAGCTTGACCAATCAATCGCCAACAGCAAGTCAGATTCTTTCTGCGCAGAAAATCCTCGAATCGAGGATCCGTCAAACGTCAGGTTGTTAAAACTTCGCAACAAGAACTTTTTATCATAATCCAGACTTTGTAATTTACCTTCTAAGTCTGTAAAGCAAACAGAAACAGCTTTCAGGTTTTTCTCGTCCGTCAAATAACGAATGATTTTCTCTTGAAAAAAATCCGGCGCATGATTTGATTTTCTAAGTTCTTTTAGCTCAAGATTTTTCTCTTCCAGCTGATCATAATTCAGCATTAAAAAGTCTTTTATGGGGTTACATAAGTAAGCATTCATGTCTGTTTTCATCTTTCACCTCTGAAATAGCTTGATAATTCATCATATTAAAATGATATTTACTTTAGTCAAGCCTATATTTTTTGTTATCAAAGTAAGTTTATATTTCAATGAACTATATTATTTCCCTATCAAAAGGCTGCCTAAGTGGCACATGTGTATTGAACTTGCACACCTATAAGTTTTTCGTTTTAAATATTTGCTAAACTCACTATAATGTGGTGGTTATAATTTGAAAGTATACGATGCGTTTATCTCACTATTTCTTACCCTTAATCAAGGAAACCCCTACAGAAGCCCAAATAGTATCCCATCGGTTGATGCACAGGGCTGGATTAATTCACAAGACTAGCGCTGGTATCTATAGCTGGTTACCGCTTGGGTTGCGGGTACTTGAAAATATTGAACGGATTGTTCGTGAAGAACAAGATCGCATTGGAAACCATTACATCAAAATGTCCACCATTCAACCCGCAGATCTATGGATTGAAAGTGGTCGCTATGACGCCTATGGAAAGGAAATGCTCAGGATTAAAGACCGCCACGATCGTGACTTTTTATATGGCCCAACCAATGAAGAACAAGTAACCGACATTGTCAGATCTCACGTTAAAAGCTATAAAGACCTGCCGTTAAGTTTGTATCAAATTCAATGGAAGTTCCGCGATGAAATTAGACCCCGCTTTGGTGTTATGAGAGGTCGTGAGTTCTTAATGAAAGATGGATATTCATTTGATATCGATTTTGATGCAGCTAAAAAAACCTATCAAGACATCTTTCAATCTTATTTGCGCACCTTTAGACGTTTGGGGTTAACGGCAATTCCCGTGCAAGCAGACTCGGGGGCCATTGGTGGAAACATGAGTCATGAATTCCAAATTTTGGCCGAAACCGGTGAAAGCACCCTATACTACGATAAACGTTATGAAGAACTTGCAAACAGCACACACATTGATTATGACGAGCTTACACGGTTATACGCCGTCGAGTCTGAAAAACATGATCCATCTACATGCCCCATTTCAGAAGATCAGTTAATGGTGAAAAAAGGCATCGAAGTTGGGCATATCTTCTATTTCGGGACCAAGTATTCTGCCGCAATGGGATTAAAGCTTGCTGGCCCAGATGGTAAACCATTTCATCCAGAAATGGGGTCTTATGGTATAGGCGTCAGTCGTCTTGTAGGGGCAATTATCGAAGCCTCTCACGATGATAAGGGTATTATCTGGCCAGAATCAGTGGCACCTTTCAAAGTGATCGTGATTGACCTTGCAAAGTCAGATAACGCAACTACATCTATAGCTGAACAATTACATTGTAACTTAGCTCACGCAGGAATCGAGGTATTATATGATAACCGCGATGAACGCCCTGGTGTAAAGTTTGCATCCGCAGATTTGATTGGCATCCCTTATCAAGTTATCGTTGGAAAACGATCCACCGAGACAGGTATGGTTGAAGTCAAGAATCGCAAAACCGGTAATGTACAGGAAATGACAATAGATCAAGCGATGGAAAAATTTACAAAGGGTAAGTCATGAGCCGTATTTCATTGATCATCGCACGGCGCTATTTTAAAAGTCGCAAAAGTGATAGCTTTGTTTCCATGATGAGTGGCTTTTCTATGGTTGGTATTGCACTAGGTGTTGCTACATTAATTGTGGTGATGAGCGTAATGACAGGTTTGCGAGAAGACCTAATGGACCGTGTATTAGGCTTTAGAGGCCACCTGAATATAATCCCCGTCTCAGGAACGGTAGAACTCAAGGGGTATGATGATCTGCAAGCAGAGTTCGCAAAATACCCCTTTGTTACGTCTGCCATTCCCGTATTAGAACAACATACGTTAATTACAGTCAAGGATCACTTTCAAGGTGCTGTGGTCAACGGCATAAACTTTAAAAACCTAAAAGAGCAATCCTTAGTTGGACAAAAAGTAATTCTGGGTGATATCCCCACAGATCCAACTTCAAAAGCCAAGGGCATTGGGCGGTTAATGGATGAAAAATATGGGCTTACAATTAATGATCAGGTGACGTTTGTAAACCCCATCGGGGTACAAGGCCCCTTTGGCCCCATGCCACGCACGGCCACCTACCCCATTGCCTTTATTTTTGATGTCGGATACCGTGAATTAGATGCAAACTTTGTATTTATGCCCCTGCCCGTTGCACAACAGTTTTATAATTTTGAAAACGCTGTCACAGGCATTGAAATTCGGGTGACCACCCCTGAAATGGCTGCAAGCCATGCTAAAGAGCTAAAGCTTGCTGCAAACGATCGTTATAATGTCTATGACTGGCAACGCATCAATACGGGGTTTGTCGCTTCTTTAAAAATCCAACAGCAAGTTTTCTTTCTAATCCTCAGCTTAATTATCCTGATTGCAGCATTCAATATAATCTCAAGCTTAACCATGTTGGTTCAACGCAAAACAAAAGACATTGCGATACTGCGCACCATGGGAATGGGACGAAACGCCCTTATTAGCATCTTTTTGATTATGGGGTCGTTAATTGGTGTTGTGGGTACATTTTTGGGCGTTGGATTGGGAACATTATTAGCTTCTAACTTAAACACCCTTCGCACCTGGATTGAAAAATTGTTTGGGGTTCGCCTTTATCATGAAGAGGTATTTTGGTTAACCCATTTACCATCTAAGATCATCATCAGCGATGTTGTGTCTATTGCAAGCATGTCGCTGCTGATCTCTTTCTGTGCCACCCTTTACCCAGCGTGGCGCGCTGCAAAACTTGACCCTGTGGAGGCTTTACGTTATGAATAAACAACCCTTTGTCAGCATTACGGGTCTAAAGAAAACCTATGGCACCAAGCTAAACCATTTAGTGGTCTTAGAAAACGCTGAGTTGGAATTGCACCCCGGTGAGATTGTGGGTCTTGTTGCGCCATCTGGAACAGGAAAATCAACCCTACTCCATCAAATTGGATTGTTGGAAAAACCAACGGCCGGTGATATTCGAATTATGGATACCGAAACTTCAAAGTTATCCGATAAGGATCGCACAAAACTGCGGTTAAATCATCTTGGGTTTGTGTATCAGTTCCATCACTTACTTCCAGAATTCACAGCCATTGAAAACATTATGATTCCTCAATTGCTTTTAGGGGTGGCTGAAAAACAAGCCAAAGAACGGGCTATGTTTTTGTTGGAACGCCTTAACATTCACCATCGTCACACTCATCGCCCGACAGAGCTTTCTGGTGGGGAACAACAACGTGTTGCAATCCTAAGAGCCTTAGCAAATGCCCCCAACATTCTGCTGGCAGATGAACCCACAGGCAACCTGGACGAAGATACAGCAAACCTGGTGTTTGAAGAGCTCATTCATCTGGCTCGCACACATAATATGACCGCACTGATTGCAACTCATAACTTAGAGTTAGCTAAGAAAATGGATCGTGTCATTACAATAAAGGAGCGTAAAGTTAAGCCGTGGATGTAATGATCAGACCAGACTTAATCCTGTTTGAACCTATTACCCGCACTCTAAAACTTTCTCCTTTTCACAAAGGATTATTAACGAACTTAAACCTTACAACGGTAAAAGACTTACTATTTAACCTGCCTCATTCAGTACAACAGCGCAGGTTTTTTGCAAACCTTCAAGAACTAAAGGCGTTTTATGACGAACCCTCTAATCTGTCTGTGAAAGCGGGGCTCGTTGCAGAGGTCGTTGCCCACGAAGTTTCAAAGATCAAAACTGTTCCATCACGCGTCATTGTTAAAGATGCATCGGGCGGAATGGAAATAGTCTTTTTCAACATGAATCAATCGTACCTTCGTGCAAAGCTGCCTGTAGGGCGCAGATTCGCGTTTGGTGGAACGATTAATAAATACCTTGGACGCATCCACATGGTTCAACCCGAACAAATCATTGATCCTGTGCATAAAGAATCCCTTCAGGGGAATGATCGCATTTATGGCTTAACGCGTGGATTAACTCAGAACTTTTTTAGAAAAATCATGCCCATCATCTTGGATAAGGTACCCCATTTACCCGAATGGGATGAACCTACCATTCATCAACACGATTGGCCCCGTTGGACCGATGCAATTTTATCCTTACATACCGCAGACTCTGAATCCGTATTGTCTACAAGCTCTCCTGCCCGACAACGACTAGCCTATGACGAGCTGTTAGCCCATCAATTATCTATGATCCTAATGAAACAAGCTTACCATCGTGCAGCAGGAATACCCAAAGTCGCGAAGGGCAATCTAGTTGAAACTGCCCTTAGTGTAATCCCGTTCAAACTAACAAATGCCCAAATCATGGCTTTGAATCAAATTATGGATGATTTAAAAAAAACGCAGCAAATGCATCGACTAATTCAAGGGGATGTGGGCAGTGGAAAGACCATTGTGGCGTTACTGGCTATGTTACAAACGGTTGAGGCAGGCTGCCAAGCAACCTTACTGGCCCCCACCGACATTTTAGCCCGACAACACTATGCTGGCATAAAACCCTTATGCGATCAGTTAGGAGTGGATGTTCGGCTATTTACGGGTAAAGACAAAACTAAAGAGCGTCGCATCAATAACGAAGATCTGCAATCAGGAAAGATTCAAATTGCGATTGGAACCCATGCGTTAATCCAAGAAACCATCCAGTTTAAAAACCTTGGCCTTGCCGTCATTGATGAGCAGCACAAGTTTGGCGTTAACCAACGCGCCACGCTTGCTGAAAAAGGCCAATTTATTGATACGTTGTTCATGAGCGCAACCCCCATCCCCCGAACAATCGTGCTTGCACGCTATGGTGATTTGGATGTATCTATCATCGGTGAAAAACCTCCCGGACGGAAAGAAATCAAAACGTTGGTCATGCCAATCGAAAAAGAACAAGACCTGATGCAATCGTTAAATCGATCCATTGAAAGTGGAAATCAGATCTATTGGGTGTGCCCATTGATTGAAGAATCCGAAGTACTTGACCTAACTCCAACCGAGGAACGATTGGCTAAGCTACAAGAAGCACTACCCCACCGAAACATTGGGATGGTGCATGGACGCATGAAAGCACAGGAAAAAGAGGAAGCAATGGCCGCCTTTAAGGCAGGAACTTTAGATATTCTTGTTGCAACAACCGTCATTGAAGTGGGTGTAGATGTCCCCAAAGCAACTATCATGGTTATTGAACATGCAGAGCGATTCGGGTTAGCGCAACTGCATCAACTGCGTGGACGCGTGGGTCGCAATGATCAAGAATCCACCTGTATTTTGCTATATTCACCTTATCCTACCGACATTGCTCAAGCTCGCCTAAAAATCATGCGCGAAACCAACGATGGATTTCGAATTGCGGAAGAAGACCTTAAACTTCGTGGCGGTGGGGAAGTTGCAAGCACACGACAAAGCGGATTTCCTGAATACACATTCGCAGATCCCTTTGAACATCCCTCATTAATGGAACTAGCGTATGCTCGTGCAAGTGCTTTACTTACGTCCAATCCAGATTTAAGTGGTCACAGTGGCGAGGCCTTACGCCTATTGTTAAAACTTCACAACCGCGACGAGACACTACGTTATGTAAGATCTGGATAGTCTGGATCAAACGTCACACCTTCTAACTGCTTCTGCTGTTTCAAAAGCTATTCGATCGCTATTTTAACCCACTTTGAATCAAAGCTTAACCTGTTCAAGAATTCTGCTACCTCCTTTAGCATGAACCTCACGCTCACCATACTGCGCAATCAAACATAGATATTGAATGTACAACTCTTCAACTTTATTTAAAGACTCTGTGTTAGACCTGCATGCGGCACTTGCTGTGTTAAACAACAAAGCCACTTTGGGTTCTTGAATTGTAACACCATTTACAAACTCACAGGCGCTAAGTGTGGAAACTAAAAAATGTGTCGATATTATCAATTTATTATACATGATATAATAGTATACTGCAAAAAATTAAAAAAACATTAACGAAATTATAGTTACGGTTTAATGCGCTTTAGGAAAATCACTTTCGGCTCAGGACGCTTTGGAGTTGTCATGATCGTTACGGGATAAGACTTTCCATCAATCATAAGATTCTGCTGAGAGAATTTTACATGATCTGGGCGCGGCTCCTTTGCCACAGACGTAAACTCTTCTTGATTTAAATAAGCTTGAAATCCCGCTTTTAAAAGCAACTTAATCGCAGGAATATTATCTGGAGATACTCTAGCAATCAACGTGTGAATCTCTGGCTTGTCTTTTTCACCAATAGTCCAAGATCCTGCTTTTCTTAAGAAACTAGCCCAGCGATCAAGTGCTTTCATAGCTTTATAGCCATATCCTTTGTTCCGATATTCAGGCAGCTCAATCATAAACACTTCTGCCATGTGCTTGCTTGGAAACATCCCTATACCACAGTGCATAAATGGAACTCTCTCAGGCGTATTTCCCACAAACCCACTTAATAAAATGCCATCTTCCCATCGATACGAATGATGAATTAGGATATGTAACGCTTCAGGTACTGATTTAGGCTTACCATCCAAGTATCCCTTGATAGAATCAAGATGGGCATACAGATCTATAAACAAGTCTTGATGCTGTTCGTTTATTGCCTCACACGGCGTTAAAACAAACCCATCCTCACCCAGAATAGCCTTAGGCCGGTTAGCTTGCTCATCCCAGGTAATATCGTATTTAGCTGCTAATTGGTGTAAATTTTGATCTGATTTAGACGTTTCAATATCTGAACAGCTTATAAGCATTAACCCTATAAAAATTAATTTAAAATATCGCATCAACCACTCCAATGTATTTATCTTTAGTTTAATAAAAAACTTCATATTTCTACAATATAATTATATCTAAATCATTAAACAAAATTATTAATAATCAATAAATTAAAATTA
>CAZMBF010000028.1:5327-8616 GCA_964564365.1 uncultured Alphaproteobacteria bacterium | reverse complement strand
AAATAGGTCCTGCGACATATGCATTTGCAACATATGAGGCAAAACCAAACAGAATATAATAGATACCAAAGGCAGTTCCTTTTAAGTGCTTTGGAGCAACATCAACTATTAAAGATAATAGCAATCCCTGAGTTACTGCCCAGTGTAATCCCCAAAAAGCAGTAGCAATAAATAAACTTACTATGGTTGCAAAGTTCATCATAATAAGGTTTGAAAGAATCATAAATAATATTCCAATTGCGACCATTTTCTTTTTTCCGATACGATCAGCAACTAGGCCTAGGGGATAGGCAGCAAAAGATGTCACAAGTGTTAACACAACTATTATCGCTGTTTGTGTTTGAGCATCAGCACCAAGTTGTTCGGCTCTATACTGTAAAAATGATTCATTAAAGTGAGCAACGCCATAAAACCAAATCACAATCATTAGAATCCAAAATGGTTTTCCCATACGACCAATATTGTGAAAAAAATCAGAAAAGAAGTTTTTGATTGCGTTTAACCCTTTAAGTTCAGCATGTTTGGGGGGGTGTACGAAAAATGTTAAGAATATTAATGAAATGATAGCGGGTACAATTGCAACAAAGAATCCTGCAATGAATGAACCTTCATACCCAAAGAATGCAATAATTTGATCATGCAACATAAACGTGGCAACTAAAGCACCTCCACCAGCCCCAAATTTTCGAAGCGTCTGAGATAAACCATAACTACGGCCGCGAATTTCTTTGGGAGCGCAGTCTCCCAGTAATGCATCACGTGGCGATGCTTGAATACCATTTCCAATGCGATCTAATACTTTAACGCCAAAAAACAGGGCATAAGACGTTGCGAAGGGGAACAGAATTTTTGTGATCGTAGATAAACCAAAACCAAGGATCATCAAGGATTTACGCTGAAATATCGAATCACTTAAAGCGCCAGCTAAAAATCTTAGTATTTGGGATACAAACTCAACAACACTTTCTAAATTACCTAAATCCTGAGCATTAATTTTATGAATTTTAATTAAATATACAGGGCCTATTGTAGTAACGATAGAGGAAGCAAAGGTTAGTAACATACTTGCTAATGATATCATCCAAACGGCTGGAGGAATTTTGAACTTAGGTCGAGAAGGGGGAGGAGTGTGGGTTGAAGACGTGGTTGAAGTTGATGAAATTTCCGTTGGTTGAGTCCCCATGGGAGGCGTCATATTTATCCCCTATAATTTACTGCACATATAACATGAACTAAGTAAGTTATGTTGGTATCCTTTTACTCTATTTATCGTTAAACAGCAAGGGATTTTATATGTGTGTGCAAGTTCAATACATATGAGACAGATTAGGCAGCCATCGGAGGGTATAACTTAATGCACTGCATAGGGGTTAATCCTTTCAAGTTAAAATGGGGTCTGAAGGTGTTGTAAATGTTCAGAGCCTTGGAGAGCTCATATCGCATATGTCCTATAGAATCAGCAAGCAGGTTGGGTTTGGCATATTGAATGGAGTGGACCTTGAAGGGAGATTTCTCCAGGAGGTCTAACAAGAATCGCTTCGCAGACGTGCTTTTAGCATGGGAATACATTTTAGCATGGATGCTCTGCGATTTATCGAATGGATTAATGCTGAGGGTGAAAGTGAACTTCAATGTCTCCCCAGTTTCCATGATAGTCGAGTTTGAAAATATGAGGTTTTAAGATAAATTGCCCCAGCCGCACGGTTGCGCGGTAAGCAGCTTCTGCAGCGGCTTGTTGTAAGGCATTTTGCCCATCTGTTCCAGATATGTGTACATTAAGAATCTTACCTGAAGGGTCAATTTTGATGCGCAAGTAAAAATCTATTCCAGGGGTTGGGTTATAATTCCATGCTGCTTCAATCTGCGAACGTATTTCATCCACAGCCTCATGTTCCAATTGCTCTGGCATCTCAGACGTGTCTTGTTCTTTTAATTCTTTTGCATTCTCATCGCGCTTTCCACCGACATCGGGTAACAAGGTGTTTAACAAGGCATCTACAGATTCGACTTCTTGTTTCTTTTTTTCAATGCCTGGGCTGGGCTTATCAACCAGCTGTTGTTTTTGGTCTGGTTTAGGTGTTTTTTTAGCCGTTTCTTCGATCTTTTTTTCTTTCTCTTTTTTAGGAGGTGTTTTTTTATCTTCCTTTAGACTAACTTTGTTCTTTTTAGGCGCTATCTTTTCCTTAGGTGCAGTAACCTTCTCAGGCTCTTCTTTAACAGCCTGCTTTTTAGTTGCTTCGGGTGCGGTTATCTTTGTTTTTATGCCAGGATCAGGCTTTGGAGGTGGCGAAGTTTCTTTCTTTTCTTCCTTAGTCTTTGGTTTATCTTTTGGTTTTGAAACAACGGCCTGTGTTAGGTTTTTACTTACAGGAAGTTGTTCCAAGAACTCAACGCGCACAGTGTTAGTTGGTTTGATTTCTGGTTGTGGAAATAGAAAGCTTAGGTTGCAAAACGCAAACAGCAAAAACAAACTAATATGGACTACAGCAGAAATGATTAAAAAACGCTTCATTGATGCCTTATTTTAATTTTTCCTAGAGGTGGGGAGTGTGTCAGCCGCCCCAATTAAACCAACTTTTTTAAACCCGGATTTGTTTAATCGTCCCATAACTTCCATTAACTTGGCATAGGGAACAATTCGATCAGCTTGAACGTAAATTGTGTTTTCTTTATTTTGCTTGGTCATTGCTAAAAGCCTTGGAACTAAGGCTTTCATTTCTGTGGGTGTTTCCATAATAAAAAGCTGACCATTCTTGTTAATAGACACAACCAAAGGCTCCACATTTTCATTCATTGTGCAGGCTTCAGTTTCTGGCAAGTCGACCTCAACCCCAACAGTCATGAGAGGAGCCGTGATCATAAATATAATCAGCAACACCAACATGATGTCGATAAAGGGAGTCATGTTGATTTCATTAACAGGTCCGTGTCGTTTAGAAGCATGGTTACGCATCTTGTTATTTTCCATCCAGCTTTCGAGACAACAACACCAGGAAGTCATTCATGAAAATCTCGGTATTTCGGGTGATTTTGTTAATATCGCCAGAGAATCTGTTGTAAGCCATAACTGCAGGAATTGCAGCTAAAAGTCCAAGGGCTGTTGCAAATAACGCCTCAGAAATATGCGGGGCAACTACAGCTAAACTAGTTGTTTTTTGTGCACCAATTGACCGAAAGCTATTGACAATTCCCCATACCGTTCCAAATAAACCAATAAATGGAGAGATGGATCCAATGGTAGCCAAAGACGATATACGGCCTTCTAAAGGTTCAATTTCTTTGGTTAAGG
>CAZMBF010000028.1:0-5317 GCA_964564365.1 uncultured Alphaproteobacteria bacterium | reverse complement strand
GTCCGTCTTTTGAGACTTTTCCCATTCTACAACACCTGCACAGAATACTGCCGCCATAGGGTCGCGATTTCGGTTGTTAAATCGATTGTACAAAGACTCAAGAGACTCTCCAGACCAGAAAATATTTTCAAATGTTCGCATCATGTTCTGAGTTTTTTTAAAGTGAATATAGCGTTCAAACATAATCGCCCATGACCAAATGGAGGCGCCAATCAGCATTAGCATTACAAGTTGAACCATAAAATCGGCCTGCAAAAACAGGCTGATTAAAGAAAAGTCGATTTCTTTGTCGTACATTATAAATCCGAAGTTAACAGGTTAAATACTTATAAAGGGTACTAAGATTAAAGAAATTTTACAATCTTTTTTTGTGAGTGTTGTGCATAAAGTAGTTAAATACGCGGCGCCCTTCGCCCTACAGTGCCACGGAGTGGCACGCAAGGGCGAATCTGCGCCGTCTTTAGGGTGGGAAAACCTGGATGAAGCCCTTGTAAAGGGCTTCATCCAGGTTGGGTGGGCTGTGAAAAGTTTCCTGAGCACCGCGAAGGAGCCTATTTATTCTTTAATATGTGTTTTTGACAAACCGCTGGTTTTTGTAAGTATATTTTCAATAAAGCCGCTTTTGCTTTGGGTGTAGAGTGTGCGATTGTGTGGATATTTTTCGGCTAATTCCATCTTTAACGCTTCATAGTCTTTGGCGTCTATTGGATGGGAAATCAGATAGTCGCGAAATAGAACGTATTTTTCAACCACTGGATTGGATAGTTCATATACATGTATATGGATTTGGCAGTGGTCTTGATTGCCTTTACAAAAAAATCGTCGTTGTGGAATTCCAAACTCACCGCCCACGACATAGCCTTGATGTTCCATTTGGGCATGAAAATTATCGATTTTTTCAAGGTTGTTGGTTGTGATTAAAATGTCGACAATCGGTTTGGCTTTCATTCCAGGAATAGAGGTGCTGCCGATATGGTGAATGCTAACGATGGCATCATTAAAGATCGATATTAAATGAGCTGCTTCGGTTTTAAAGTCAGCCGCCCATTGGGGAGAGTAGTCAACGATATAAGTTTTACGACTGTTATGGAGTTGTTGAAGGGCTTCTATCGAAAGTTTCATACCAATCCTTGAATGCAAATATAGTTTCATGTTGAGTGCCGATCCATCGAATATGAATGGATGACCAGGATGGGGTTGGGGATACGCTGTAATAATAAAATCAGTTCAAATTTCAACTCATCAAAATACGATAATTCATTAGAAACGATGGAGGCATAGTTTAACCCATACATGGTTTGATTGGGATGTTGAGAGTCTATAGGCGTCTCAAAACAATGCCACGATAATCCGGGCCCTCCGGGGAAAAAGATTAGAGAGTAGAGGGACGATCCAGATTGAATAGTATCAACTGTGATTAAGGTCATTCAATGTCTGCTGTTTAATATCATTTGGGTGCATTACAAATCGCCAAGGCAGTTCGGTGCCAACCTTAATGCCAATACGGGGAGTCGTGAGAACAGAGTTGGGGCGAACTCCTTCGGTTACAAAAAAGTCAGGATTTTTAGACAGGTCAATGCCATTGTGTTCGCGAGTAATGCCCCAGGTATTACACAATTTCCCAGGTCCATCCAAATGACGATTCGTGTTAGAACAATATACGCTCCTAATTAGTACTGAGGCTGGAATGCCTTCTTTTTCTGTTACAATATTTAAACAGTGATACATTCCATATATTAAGTAAACATAGCTTGTTCCGGCGGGGCCTGACATCGCGGCAGTTCGTTGCGTCAATCCTTTTGTAGAAGAGCATGCGATATATGCTTCAGTTTCTGTGATGAACCCACTAAACTGATTAAAGTGTAACCTATAGCCAATCAGGCTGCGTGCCACTGTTAAGGTGTCTTGTTCGTAAAAAGATCTATCAAGCTGTTTCATTTATCCCAAGTGATGTTCGGTTGATAATGTGCTCCATATTTTAAAATCTTCAAAGCCAAGCAGTATAATTTGGCTTAAAAGCTCTGCATAAGGAATGCCTGAAGATTCAAATAATTTTGGATACATACTGATATTGGTAAAACCAGGTATTGTGTTGATTTCATTAAAGTATATTTCATTGGTATCAGTTACAAAGAAATCAACGCGGGCAAATCCTTTACAGCCTAAGGCTCTGTAGGCTGCAATAGCGTATGATTTGACCTGTTCGCAGGTTTGATCGTTTAATGACGCAGGGATATTAAGATCTGCACCATCGGGGTCGATGTATTTTGCTTCATAACTATAAAACTCATGATTAGGGTTGATTTCCCCTAATACCGATGCAATAGGATCCAAATTGCCTAAGACGGCGCACTCAACTTCTTTGCAGGGTATATTAGATTCAATGACTATTTTTTCATCATACTGAAAAATAATCCGGATATATTTCTGGAAATCAGCCTTAGACTTTACTTTATATACACCCACGGATGAACCAGTGTTTGCAGGCTTTAAAAACATGGGTAGTCCAAGCGTTTGTTCGATTTCTTCAAAGTTGATGGGGTCGTTTTTAAAAAGGGTAATGTAGGGGGCGACGGGAATGCCATAGGTTTGTGCGATACGTTTGGTGTAGTCTTTGTCCATGCACACAGCGGATGACGCAACAGCAGAACCCGCAAAAGGCAGGTTAAGCATTCGACACAAGCCTTGCAAACAACCGTCTTCCCCATATTTTCCATGCGTTATCGGTAACACAAAATGAATGGGAATGTTGATGATTCCATCCACACTCATTAAATGGGTTGCTGCACCAGTATTGCATAGGTTGACAGCAACGCTGTTTTCTGGAGTGGTGTCAGTAAGGGTGTGTAATGACTCTGATAAAGACGTGCCCTTAAAATAGTACCATGCGCCAGAGTCCTTGCTTATTCCAACTAACACAGGCTCATACAGCGTTGTGTCGAGGGCGTTTACAACATTTCGAGTTGATTTGATAGATACTTCATGTTCGGTTGAGCGACCCCCGAATAGAATCAGCACGTTTGTTTTATTCACTTTGTAATTCCTTTTGAGTATGAATAGATGTGTATATGGATTTTAAAAGAAATCCCCTTGAAATAGAAGTGTTTTTTTGTTTAAATGCTGAGGTAACAAAAAGATTTCATATGTATACTATTGCAGTATTTAGCTATTCTTTAGGAGCGTCTGCCGCTCGACATCGTTTTTCTTAAGAACGATTCTTAAGTCTTTGATTAATCAACTTTTCGATAAAGGATAAAACGATGAATTATTATGTATTCCTATTATTTTTGGCAGCAATCGCCGTTGTGAGTTTAGTGTTTGGAAAAATGACCGCTAGAAAAGCATCTGCGACGTATTCAGATTATTATTTAAGTGGTCGAAGTGTTAAGTTTTTTAGCTTAATGATGACATTACTGGCAACCCAGTTTGGTGGGGGTGCCATTATTGGAAGCTCTGAGGCGGCGTATACGTCTGGGTGGATTGCGATATGCTACTCTTTAGGTATTGCGATTGGCTTTATTATCCTTTCGTTAGGAATTGGGGGTAGGTTTAGAATACTCAACATCAGCACCATCCCTGAAGTATTTGAAAAAGCGTATCAAAGCTCTGGGCTTCGTAAGTTTGCTAGCTATATTTATATTGTGTCGATGTTTTTGATTTTGCTGGCGGTATGTATCGCAATGCGTAAATTTTTTTATAGCATTGGGTTTACCAGCGACCTTCTGTACATCGCGTTTTGGTGTGTGGTGATTGCCTACACAACGTCAGGAGGGTTGAGTGCTGTGATTATGGCAGATACGCTTCAAATCATTTTTGTTTTAAGCTTGTTTGTTGTTGTGTTCTTTATGATGGATGTTTCAGTAGTTCCGCTGAGAACAGCTGTTAGGTTTGAAGATGCCGGGATTCCCGTAATCAGTTGGTTATTAATGCCGTGTTTGTTCACCATCATCGGCCAAGATATGGGGCAGCGATGCTTTGCGGCAGAATCACCCAGGGCAGTGATATTTGCAACATTTGGGGCAGGTGTGTTGATGGTGGTTGCGTCATTGCTACCCGTGTACTTAGGTATCATCGGCGCAGAAGCAGGCATTATTAAAGGCGAAGAGGGGATCATTATGAAAGTGATTCAAATGGTCACTAACCCTGTTTTAAGTGCTTTGTTTGCGGCTGGCGTGTTGATGGCGATCACTTCCACGGCGAACTCATTACTATGTTCGATTAGTTTGAACATTGCGATGGATATTCCTTGGATTCGGAATATGCCCGAGGCATCTTCGAAATGGGTGTCTAGAATAGTCACTTTTGTTGTGGGAATGGCCGCGGTGATGGGATCGTACTTTGGAAGCGATGTAATTCCCATTATGTTAGAAGCCTATGGATTAACCGTCACAACATTCTTTGTACCTATCATCATGGCTTTGATTTTCAAGCGGCTTGCATGGTTTGCCGGTGTTGCATCTACGATTATGGGTGTTTCGGTGTATGTGTTGGCCACCCTATTAAACCCAGACCTGCCGGAATATATGCCGAAAGAGGTCTTGGGATTGGGGCTGTCTGCGCTTGTGTTCATAGCAGTTCAATTGCGAGCCGCTAGATCCAAGACGATGAAAGTGATTGAGTTAAAGCTCACGAGGTAGAAACGCACAGGTTAAAAACCTCGCGAGAATTGGGTGTCTTGTTTAGTTATCGTATGGGTATAGATTTTTTAGTGTTCTATATTCAGTTTCTGCCAGTACCTTCTCATCTCGGCTTGCTTGCGGATTCTGGGTTACATAAAAATACGCTTTCTCTGATAGTATGGGGTTGGTTGATTTTAAAAACTCTGCAATTTTTAACAGGCGTGCAGGGGAAGTATTATTTGTCTTTGTGTTAATAATTTGTTCAAACAGAATATAGGCGAAATAGTCTTGATCTACCTTAAGAAACATTTGAATAGGTATAATTGGTCGCCGCTGAATGCGTTTTGATTTATATGTGCATAAACTGCCGATTCAAATTCAGTTGATGGGTTCATTACAAGCCTGAAGAATGGATCTTCGCTTGAGAATCGTGTGATTTCAGATGCTGATGCAGCGTGGGATAGTCCAAGAAATGCTAATGCTGTAAGTTTTAATCTCATAGTAGATCTCCTTTAACGATTATATGTTTCGTGAGATGAATATGGGGATGTTTAAAAAAGTTTCAAGGGTGGGGGCAAAAAATCTTATAATATTCTTTGTGATTCTTATTTTTATATTACGATCTTCGTGATAATATTCAGCTATATCACAAAGGGGTGCCATTGGCTGAGAGGATGTTGTCCAACCCTTTGAACCTG
>CAZMBF010000027.1:0-8768 GCA_964564365.1 uncultured Alphaproteobacteria bacterium | reverse complement strand
GGCTTTTTGTTTGCATTATCGGTCGGTAAAAGAGCGCATGATTGTTTCAGTGGGGGGGCCTGCTGCAAACTATCTGCTGGCGATTGTCTTGTTTTTTGGGGTGTTCTTTTTCAATGGTCAACCAGAGACGTCATCAAGAATTGAAAGCTTTGCAGAGGGTAGCCCTGCTCAGGCTGCTGGGTTGCTGATTGGCGATGAGATTAAAGCTATTAATGATAAAAGTATTGGTTCGTTTGAAGATGTCTTAACCACAATGATGGCATTAAAGGATCCTAAGGTGACTGTAATTGTAAACAGACTAGGTGTTGCGCATCAATTTATGTTTTTAGCAAACAGTATACAAACAAAAGACAGTGAGCGTTATGTTTTAGGTATCAAAGGGGGGCGTGGCCCTGCCTTTCAGTTGGGTGCGTCTGTGATCAATGCGGTTGTGTATCCGTTCCAAATTTCATGGGTGACGCTTGTCGGTCTTAAAAACATGATTCTTAAGACAAATATGGATGGCTTGGGCGGCCCTATTGCAATTGCAAAAGGAATTAAGACTGCGGCATCTATGGGGATTGCTGTGGTGATTTTTTATGCAGCGCTTATTTCAACTAGTTTAGGCTTTTTCAACTTATTACCTATTCCTACGCTTGATGGGGGACACTTGCTTTTTTATGCAATCGAAGGAATTCGAGGTAAGCCTGTAAATGAAAAAATCCAAGAATGGTTATTTACCATTGGGTTTGGTTTATTAATTTTATTATTCTTGTTTGTAACTTATAAAGACGTGTTTCTAAAATAAACGACCTAGAAAGGGTGTTAAGCGTGAAGATGAATAAAAATGTAATGGCAGTTCTTTTGGCAACCGTGTTTGCATCAAGCCTGGCCGCGGAATCCATTAAAGGAGTTCAAGTCAAGGGGAGCGGTCGTATTGATCCCGCTGTGGTTCAGTCATATTTGCGATCAAAGGTCGGAGATGCTTATGATGTTCAGTTGGTGAATGATGACTTAAAGAACTTATTTGCGACAGGATTATTTAGTAGCGTTTCTTTCTCGTTTGAGGGACAGCAGTTAATTATTCGCGTAGCTGAAAACCCAATTTTAAACGAGATTGCATTTGACGGGCTGCTCTCAGTGCCTGAAGATCTGGTGCGTAAAGAGCTGCATCTTGAAAGTCGCCAAGTCTTTAAAAAAGCTGACATCATGAAGGCTGTGGATATTTTGTTACAAATTTATCGTGCAAAAGGGTATTTCAATGCGCGAATTACACCTCAAACAATTGATCGTCCTGATAATCGTTTAGATTTGGTCTTTAAAATTGAAGAAGGATCTCCGACGAATATCTCAAAAATTAATATGGTTGGAAATCGGTACTTTGATTCAGTAGATCTAAAGTCTGTGATTGATTCGGAAGAGACTGGGGCATTATCATTCTTTCAAACTAACAACGTGTATGACCCCAACAGAATTCGTGTGGATGAAGAAAAGCTGCGCCGTTTGTATTTGAAGAATGGGTTTTATGATTTTAAGTTGGATCGTTCTTCTGTTGAGCTTACACCAAACTATGAAGGGTTTCATTTGACATATCAACTTACCGAGGGTATACAATATAACGTGGGTAAGATCGAATTGAAAAACCCATTTCCATCCTTGGACGTAAACGACATAATGGGTGAAATTCCTTATGTTAGTGGCAGTACGTTTAATCAAGAAAGCATCGAGGAATCCTTGGATAAGCTGACGGACTATTATGCAGCAAAGGGGTATCCGTTTGTTCAAATTACGCCAGAGTTGAAAAAGGATGCTGCGAACAAAACAATTAATGTTACCTACAACGTGGTGCCAGCGAAAAAGGTCTTTATTGAAAAGATCGTAATTGAAGGGAATCGCTTAACGAGAGAGCATTTAATTCGGTCTCAATTGATGATTTCTGAAGGAGATCCATATAACCCAGTGTTAGTGCGTCGATCCATCAAGAATTTAAGAAACCTAGGTTTGTTTGAATCGTATATTGCGACAGACAAGCGTCAAGGATCATCGCCTGACAAGATCGTTTTAGTTCTTAGAGTCTCGGAGCGAGCGTTCTTTAGCGTTATGGGGGGCGTATCCTATGGCCATAAACAGGGGATTGCAGGAAATGCTAGTGTATCACATCGCAATATTATGGGAACAGGCGTTGCCAGTCAGTTGCAGTTAGTTGTGGGTGCTAATACTAAAAGTATTAACATGAGTGCTTTAAAGCCTTCAATTACACGAGACTTTGACGTGTCATTGTCGGGGAGTCTTAAAAATGATGAAGACAAAGAGTTTTCGGCGTATCGTGAATTCTCGTACATTCTGTCGCCAACGTTTACATTTAACTGGACAGAAAACTTTAAAACATCGTTGGATTATACGTTTAAGAGATACGATACCAACTTTTTTGAAGAATCGCAACGCAGTGCACGCAATCTTCAATATGGTGATCGTAAGGAAGATCGTAAAAAATCTGCATCATCCATCAATTTAATTTATGATAGTCGGGATGATCGTTTTACGCCAACAGAAGGTTTAAAGGCCGCGGGCTCTTTAGAGTACGCCGGTATTGGTGGAAATGTTGATTATGTAAAATTAGATATCTCTGGAGATTATTATATCCCATTTGGGCGCAGTGGAATGGTGTTGGCCATTAAAGGTGCCTATGGAAAGATGTGGGAAGTTAAAGATAATTATATTAACTTCTTTGAACGGTATCGATTGGGATATTTGTCGTTCCGTGGTTTTGAGGTTGCGGGTCTGGGGCCTAGAGAATCTGGACAACAAAAAGCATCCGCAAATAATGGCCAGAAAAGTCCGTTTAACAGTAATGGAACAGGTGGTTTAAATATGTATAAAGTTACCACTGAGTTCTCATTCCCATTTGCTGCTGACGTTGGCGTTCGTGCTCTGACATTTGTGGATGTGGGAAGCGTTTGGGGGCTTGGAACAGCAAAGCAAGATAAGCGTCCGGAAGATCCAGCGATTAACGGAGCTGGTGACATGAAAACTCGTGTAAGTATAGGGTTTGGTGTGCAAGTAGATATCCCGATGATGGGGCGTTTGATTGTTGGTTTAGCAAAGCCGTTGGTTCAAGAAGAGTATGACCAATCTGAAAGTTTCTTCTTTACGCTTGGCGGGGGTATGTAATGAGTTTTCCCATTGATGTGGTAAAAATTCAGCAGTTTATTCCTCATCGTTTTCCATTCTTATTGGTGGATCGAGTCATTTCAATCTCGGATGAAACGATCGTAGGACTAAAGAATGTAACGATTAATGAGCCCTTTTTCCAAGGGCATTTCCCTGGCGCACCTGTGATGCCTGGCGTGCTGATTGTGGAAGCCTTGGCACAGGCAGCTGGTGTGTTTATGGGGTATCAGTTAGAACAGCAAGGTCAGTCGATGAATGATAAGCTAATGTTTTTCATGAGCATTGATCAAGTTAAATTCCGTCAGGTGGTGGCACCTGGAGATCAATTGATGTTGAATGTCTCGTTGGTTCAAAAACGTGGCTCAATCGCAAAATTTGAAGCTAATGCCACAGTCGATGGCAAGGTTACTACAGAAGCTAATTTTATGGCGATGTTGACGGACAAGAAGTAGCTTTTCTTATGTTTTTTACGGCGCCCTTTGCCCCACAATGCCACGTAGTGGCAAGCAGGGGCAACCCTGCGCCTGCTTACAATCCACAACTCCAAAGCCCCCCTATGTTATTGAGTAATTGGCTCCTACCCAATGACGCCAACGCCGTCATAATGAGGGGAGCAAGCAGAGGAGCGTAAGCTCCGGCTTGCTTTTTTTTTTTTTTTTTGGGCTCCTACCCATTGCCGCCAAGCCCGTATTTTTGTGGGGACAACGAAGAGGCGTGTATGCTCGGGTTTGGTTGGGGGGGGGGGGGGTCAAATAAAGTCACGCGACCCATAAAGGGAGCGTGCCCAATTCCAATAACATAGGCGCAGGTTCGCTCCGGCTATGTTCCAAGATCTATGGGGGTAATTTTGATGGGGAGCGAAGGGCGCCGTAGATACTTTGGGATGAGTTTTGTGGAACTACTGATTGCAAATTACAAAGCTTTCGAGTATAAAGAGCTTGGGAAGATTTCTTGTTGTTCAGAACTAATTATTAATAAAACGTTAACGTAAACTTTGATTGCTCAATATCATTACTATTTTAGAGTGCGAATGCGCTTGTTTTTCAGAAGGCTTGTTATTTTTGCAAATCAAAACTAGATCGATATGTTTTGTAATCAATTGACGAAATTTGAATACGTGATAACCTAAATGTATTCGTAATAATATTCACCGCTTGTAAACTAAAAGGAATGAAAGATGGATTTGGCTGAAAACCTTCAGAGGGCTGTTTTGTCGACTGATATTAACATTGACTATCAACGAGATCAGAATTTAAATCATTATGCCATAGCAACCCTTGAAGATCGTTATTTAATGCCAAATGAACGGCCTCAAGATTTGTTTGCCCGTGTTGCAACGTACTATGCAGATGATGTTGCGCATGCTCAGCGCGTGTATGATTATATCAGTAACTTATGGTTTATGCCGGCCACACCGATTTTGTCGAATGGTGGAACGGAGCGTGGATTGCCGATCTCATGCTTTCTAAATGAGTCAGGTGATAGTTTAGATGGAATTTCTGGTTTGTGGTTTGAAAACATTTGGTTGGCATCGAATGGCGGTGGAATTGGATCTTACTGGGGGAATGTTAGATCAGTTGGTGAAAAGGTTGGCGTGAATGGAAAAACGTCAGGAATTATACCTTTTATTCGCGTGATGGATTCGCTGACGTTTGCGATTAGTCAAGGGTCACTGCGTCGTGGTTCTGCCGCAGTCTACTTGCCGATTCATCACCCTGAAATCGAAGAATTTATCGAGATCCGGCGCCCAACGGGAGGGGACTTTAACCGAAAAGCATTGAATCTGCATCATGGCGTTGTTATTACGGATGAGTTTATGCAAGCCGTTGAAAAAGGTGATAAATTCAATCTACGCAGTCCTAAAGATGGTCACGTGGTTCAAGAGGTGGATGCACGAGCGCTGTGGATTCGGTTGTTAACAACGCGCATTGAAACGGGCGAACCTTATATCTTGTTTATCGACACGGTGAATAAGTATATTCCCGAACATCATAAAAAAGCTGGGCTAAAGGTGAAGATGTCGAATTTGTGTGCGGAAATCACACTTCCAACAGGAATTGATCATCATGGTCAAGACAGAACGGCAGTGTGTTGTTTGTCGTCGTTAAATCTTGAGAAATATTTTGAGTGGAAAGATAACCCCCAGTTTGTAGAGGATATAATGCGTTTTCTAGATAATGTCTTAACAGACTTCATCAAAAATGCTCCAGATTATATGGCAAAAGCTAAATATTCTGCAATGCGCGAACGCAGCGTGGGGTTAGGTGTGATGGGCTTCCATACGTTCTTACAATCTCAAAACATTCCTATTGAATCTGTGATGTCAAAGGTGTGGAACAAGAAGATATTCCAACAAATTCGTGAGCAAGCAGATGCCGCATCGCACAAATTAGCCTTAGAAAAGGGGGCATGCCCTGATGCTGCGGACTTTGGCGTTCAAGAACGCTTTTCAAACAAAATGGCGATTGCGCCAACAGCATCAATTTCTACAATTGCAAACAATACGTCCCCTGGCATTGAGCCGATTGCTGCAAACAGTTTCGTTCACAAAACGTTAACTGGGTCTGTAACGATTAAGAATAAGTACCTTAGAGCCCTTCTGCAAGAACGCGGACAGGATACGGACGAGGTATGGTCATCAATTACGGTAAACGGCGGATCTGTGCAGCATTTAGGCTTTTTAACAGATGATGAAAAGGCTGTCTTTAAGACAGCCTATGAAATTGATCAGCGTTGGTTGATTGACTTGGCTGCAGATCGTACACCCTATGTGTGTCAGGCGCAATCGTTGAATTTGTTCTTACCATCCGATGTGCATAAAAAGACATTGCATGATCTTCATTTCAGTGCATGGAAAAAGGGTGTGAAGAGTTTGTATTATAAGCGCTCGAAATCGATTCAGCGCGCTGAATCTCATCAGACAACCTATGCTTGGGATGCGAAGCCAGCGTTAGATACAAATGGCGAAGAATGCTTAGCATGTCAGTAAAAACTTTAACAAAAGGAAATCATATTTTGAAAAAAGAAAACTGCGCTTTACCTGCGATAAATCTAGTAGGGATTACTGCGCGCACCAGCAATGCTGAGGAATTTAATCCTGAAACGGCTAAGATCGGGGCTACGATTCAGCACTATATTACTGGTGCATTGTATGACAAGATACAGAATCGTAAGACTCCGGGAAAAACGTATTGTGTGTATACTGAATATGCAACCGATCATACGGGCGAGTACACCTATTTTATCGGGGAAGAAGTTGATGCGTTAGCAGACGTACCAGATGGGTTAAGCACCATTACTGTGCCAGAACAGAGCTATGCAAAGTTCACAACAGAATCGGGGCAAATGCCAACGGTTTGTATTAATGCGTGGATGGATATTTGGAAAATGACACCCGAAGACTTTGGGTCTGATCGTGCATTCAAGGCCGATTTTGAGGTGTATGATGAGCGCGCATTAGATCATTCAAATACAGTGTTAGATATTTATATAGGTATTCAATAAGACTAGGCAATCAACAACAGTGAGGAACAGATGTCACTATTAGAAGCGGCAAGAATTTACAAACCATTCAAATATCCATGGGCCTATGAGGCGTGGTCAACACAACAGCGAATTCACTGGATACCCGAAGAGGTCTCGTTGCACGAAGATATTCGTGATTGGAGACAAAAGCTAAGCGATTCAGAGCGTAATTTGTTAACTCAGATTTTTCGCTTCTTTACTCAAAGTGATGTCGAAGTTCAAAATTGCTATATGGAAGAATATGGTCGTATTTTTAAACCTACCGAAGTGAAAATGATGCTGTCTGCGTTTTCTAATATGGAGACCATTCACATCGCGGCATACTCTTATTTATTGGATACGATAGGAATTCCCGAAGCAGAATATCAAGCATTTTTAAAATACAAAGAAATGAAGGATAAGTTTGATCATCTGCAAGAGTTTAAGATGGATTCTAAGATCGGTATTGCTAAGACAATGGCAGTATTTGGAGCCTTTACAGAAGGGTTACAGTTGTTTGCAAGCTTTGCCATTTTATTGAATTTTCCACGATTTAATAAGATGAAGGGAATGGGACAAATTGTTGCGTGGTCTGCTCGTGATGAATCGTTGCACACATTATCGATTATTCAACTGTTTAGAACATTTTTACAAGAAAACCCAGAGGTCGATACGCCTGAATTAAAAGAGCAAATCACACAAGAATGTCGTGTTTCGGTAGAGTTAGAAGATGCATTTATCGATTTAGCTTACGAAGCAGGAGATATCGAAGGATTGAAGGCTTCAGAAGTAAAGGAATATATAAGATATATTGCAGATCGTCGATTAAATCAGTTGGGTTACGACCCAATTTACAATGCAGACAAAAACCCATTACCTTGGATGGATGAGATGTTGAATGGTGTTGAACATACCAACTTTTTTGAAAACCGTGTAACTGAATATTCAAAAGGAACAACTCAGGGCTCTTGGGATGATGTGTTTGAAAGTGTGCTTGGGTAAGTTTTAAAAAATCTATTCTGTTTAAGGCTCGATGTATAAAAGTATCGAGCCTTTATTTTTTGTTAATAAGTTATTGATATCATAGTAAAAATCATAATAAGGGTACAGCTATGATTGAAGGCCAACTCAACATAGTACGCGTGTTAAAGTATTTAATAGTTCTGACAATTTTCTTAAATGTTTTTAATTTGGGTGGTTTATACGCTGCCCCTGAAGCACCTGCGAAACAAGTCTCAATATCCTCCAAAAACTCAAACGATATTCCTATTTCTGATAATATTTTAACAACCGGATGGTTTGATTCCGAGCCCTACTATACCTTGATCAAGGGTGAGGGAGGGGTTGAAACTTATAGTGGGTTAGATGCAGAGCTTGCTAGAGCAATTGCGCACAAGATGGGCTATAAAGTTAGCTTAAAGCCCATAGAGTGGAGTGATCAGCTTGAAAACCTTAAAAATGGCGCACAACACTTTGCTGTATCGGCAACATTCACAGAAGAGCGTACACAGTTTGTATATTTTTCGGAACCCTACCGCAGAGAAGAAAACTCTTTTTTCGTGCGAAAAGGAGAGGGGGGAAGATTCAAATTCAATAGTGGAGAAATGAACGGATTTGTGGCGTCACTAAAGGCAAGCAAGGCAAAAATTGCGATTACAGAGGGAATGGTTTATGCGGCGAAAGAAATAAATGAGTTTATTTCAGATCCTACAAACCAACCTTACTTAGTTCCAACTGCAACAACCTATGAAAGTATAGATTTATTATTAAAGGGAGAAGTGGACGGAATTTTAGATGATCGCGTCATTACGTCTGCTGCAATTTGGAGAACGAAGAACACGTCTAAACTAGAAGAGGTATATTTGAGCATTGGTACCCCCATTCATTTTATGTTTAGTAAAAAAGCGGTTTCAGAATCATTTGTACACGAATTTAACAAAGCTTTGGGAGAGGTAAAAGCAGATGGCACGTATTCTAGAATTAACAGAGAGTATATGTTCCCTATTTTGGTTTTACAAACAATCGAAATGCCCTGGTTTTTCTTTTTAGAAGCGTTTGCAATTATAGCATTAGTGCTTTCAGGGTTAATGATTGCGTATAAAGAAAAATTCAAT
>CAZMBF010000026.1:0-8907 GCA_964564365.1 uncultured Alphaproteobacteria bacterium | reverse complement strand
GATATTTGGCGACAGCGCTGCCCGCCTTCTCTCGGCATCCGGCCGCACTGTGGAGCGCATGGACTATATAGACGATTTGGGCCTGCAGGTGGCGCAGTCTGTGTGGGGCGAGACCAAGATGGTTTGGGAGAGTGAGCAGCCGGCAGGCTCGCCTTTCTCAAAAAAGTTCGACCATGTTCTGGGCCATCATTATGTCAAGGTGGCTAAATCTGCGGAAGATTCCTGGTTGAGCGCTTTAGCAGCGTGCACATAAAGGTGTCTTATAAATATTTTTTGGCGTTTTCCTCGTGCTTTTAATATACCGATCCAACGCTTATCTGAATCCAGGCGTTTTTCAATGATTCTCGCTCGCATTTCGTTAACTTCCAGAATTAGTTCAGAAAGCGTTAAAGTGTTGGAGGCTTGTATTTCTGCAGCTGTCTCCGGCAGTGAAAGTTCGGGCTCTGAGGCCGAAAATGAGGGTGTTAACGTGAGTACAATAATTAAAAAAGAGAAAAAGGGTTTCATCGAAGCCTCGTTGATTATTTTTATTAGATTAACATTAAACATGTTTAACATTTATTAGCTCAATATTAAATAGTTTTTAATAGCTTGCGCGTTAATAGCTTGCCTTGCTCAACTGCGGGTTGGTCAAAGCAATTCACGTCCATGACATCTGCCATTAGCAACGTTTCTATCATAAACTGCATAAGCAGACCTCCAACCGACTCGGGAGATACTTCGCTAATCTGGATCGTTCGTGTTGGGCGTCGATTTTCTTTTAGTGCCTGAATTGTTGCAGCTTGTTCTGCCGCCATTAATTCTCCCATCGTGCGGCCAGCCATAAAATCAAAGCCAATTTCAGAGGATATTTGGGCTGAAACTGCTTCTCCAACCCAATTTAAAGGGTGGGTAATAATCGTGAATAGCTTGTCTTTCGGACCATCTAGATACAGCTGCAGTTGACTGTGTTGATCAACAGTTCCCGTAGCATTAATCGGAGTTGTTCCAACGCCGTTTTTACCCAAGCTTTCCGCCCACAACTGTCGGAACCATCTTCCCAGTGGCTCAAGCTGGTCAACATATGTCATCAACACAATTTGATTGATGTTCTGTGTTTGGGTGATGTGTGCAATCAAATCGACACCTTGTGCAATCTGATGCGTATGTTCCAGTGCCAAGAACTCATCTAACATGTGTTGAGCACCCTGCATAATGCGATTGATGGGTATCCCCATTAACAAAGCAGGCAAAAGCCCTACAACCGATAAGGCTGAAAACCGTCCGCCAATACCAGGGTCATGATCAATACATCTAAACCCATAGTGTTCCGCTAAGCGCTTTAATGGAGATGGTTTTGGCTCTGTTATCACAACAAAGTTATTTGCAATGGTTTGCCTTCCAAGCGCAGTTTCTGCGCGACTTACAGCAATGATGGCCTGCGTTAGTGTCTCTGGCGTTGTTCCGGACTTTGAAACGATAAGAAACAGCGTTGCTTCTAGTCGGCTCTTTTCCCAAAAGTGTTTAAACGTTAAAGGGTCTATGTTATCAAAAAAATGGATTCGAACATCATCTTCCAACCTGGATAGTTTGCACAATACTTGTGCTCCAAGGCTAGATCCGCCAGTCCCTAACAGCACGATGTCTGTAAATTGACCCTTGATAGATTCGGCTAGATCGGCATGCTCAAGGGTTTTCTTTAGGTTGACTTGCAGTTGGAACATAGGCAATTTAGAATGAACATCTATAAACTTTTTAACGGCGCTTGAAATAGTCGAGACTGATAAAGCAACCTCTGCTGATTTCTTTAGGTGGTCAGTATGAATAGTAATCATGATCGCTCTTTGTTTTTATTGTTTGTGTATAAGCAACTTAAGCTGTGCAATCGCTGCGCTTAAGACGTCTTCTTCGGGTTTTGTTCCATCTAAAACACAAAAGCGGCTTTGATATTTGCAGGCCATCTGAACGAATCCTTGTCGTACAGTTTCATGAAACTGATAGCCTTTTTGTTCAAAGCGCAGCTCTGGCTGCTCCGATGCTCGTCGAGTGGCGCGAAACAATCCAATATCAACAGGGATGTCCAATAAGAATGTTAAATCAGGAAAAATATCATCGCAAGCTTGCGAATGAAGGCTTTTTAAAAAAGCAAGATCCACACCTTGCACCAAACCTTGGTATACAAAGGTAGAGTCCACAAAGCGATCGCAAATTACCCATATGCCAGAGGCCAAAGCAGGCAATATTTGATTTTTTAGATGGTGCCTGCGTGCAGCATTAAACAGCAATGCTTCTGTGGTGGGGTCAAAGCGGTCTTTGTCTCCAGATACAACCAGTGATCGAATTGCTTCCGCTTCTGGGCTTCCTCCAGGCTCGCGAGTGAGTATGAAGTGTATGTTGTTAGACGTTAAAAACTTGCCCAAGTGTTTTGCTAGCGTACTTTTTCCAGAACCCTCCCCCCCCTCAAGGGTAATAAAAACCCCACAACTCATCGTGAGTTCTTACCAAATAGCAAATATTGCAAAATAATGGGGAGTCGCCGCAAATATCCCGCCTTGGTTAAAGATGCTTGCGTATACACAGGGTATATCATCTGGGTTTGGCGATCGGGGAGCGTTACAACAAGTTCTGCGACTTTATCTCCAACAGCAATAGGAGGTTCGAGAGGGCCATGAAATCTAAGCTCTGCTGACACCCCAGATAGATCCCCTTTGGGAGCTGTCAATGTAACGTTGTCTTTTAATGCAACGGGGATATGGGGGTGGCTTGCCATCCAAGTATCAAGATTTGCAATAATTATATCTTTCTGAATCAGGGTTACTTGATGAAAATTAGCAAATGCCCATGACATAAGGTTTAACCCTACGCGATTTCGCTCTACCATTGTTTTGCATCCATTAAAGACGGCATAAATGCGTTGACCGTTCTTTGTTGCAGAGTTGATAATACCGTATCCACCGATTTTAGTATGCCCCGTTTTTAAGCCATCTGCTCCTTCAAATGTTTTTAGAAGATTATTTAAACTTTTGTGTGTGCCTTTGCCATAGGTAAATACTTGCTGCGAGAAAAAATGGGTGTGCTGCGGGAAGTCTGCATATAATCGCTTTGCAATTTTATACAGATCTCGGCATGTTGAATAGTGATTGTCATCAGGCAGTCCTGAAGCATTCATAAAATGCGTGTTTGTGCAACCAAACTCTTGAAGCTTTTGGTTCATCCGTTCGACGAAAGCCTCCTCGCTGCCAGCTATGTTTTCAGCGGCACATACGCAGGCATCATTTCCAGAGGCCACAAAAATTCCTTGAATCAGGTCTTCAACGCTAATGGTTTTACCCTCAGGAAGGTACATGCGCGTCCCTTCGGTTCTAGAAGCGTTTCGACTAATGGTAAATTTAGTGTCTAGGGAAAGGCTACCGGAGGCAACGTCTTCAAAAATTAAATACGCAGTCAGAATTTTGGTCATTGACGAAGGGTTCATCTTAAGGTCGGCATTGAGTTCAAATAATACCGTTTCTGTATCGCCATCGATTACAAAAAACTGTCTTCCAGCAGTTTCAATAGATGGAGTTAGTTTGGCATGGGGCGCTCCTTGCAACTGGAGTCCTAAAAATATAACAATAAATCTTAATACGTGTAATGACATGAGCGTTTTTAATAATAAAATGATTTAGCCAACATCATAATAGATCTTCAGCATAATCGCAACGTCTTCGTTTTAAAGTGTATAAGCAACTGTATTTATAGAGGTGAGTTGAATCGGCCAACGTACGGCGCGTGTAAATCATGTGAGAGCGTTATTATCAGAGTACGGGGTTGTGCCCTCTCAAGGCATTTACCCATATCCGTTGTCATCTACGGCCTAAACTACCATCAGGGCCAGACGTAGATACTACTATCTAACGACATGAACAGGCCGAATATATGTGTGCAACTCATATCCCTTTCATCACTATTTTACTCTTGCATTTATCGCTGGCCCATATACGCCTAGGTAAGCCCATCTTATCTGGAAAGATGGTTGATGTTGCTACAATCTATGAGATCCTTGCGCGCTTGGAGCTAATAACGTGGTCGAAATGATTTTGTCCAGGCAGGAGGAATCTATCCGTCCAAAATTGATCGAGCGATTACCAAGCGGGATCAACTTTAACGCCTTGTGATATTCAGCTAAGCAATACTAATAGTTAACCGAAGCTGCGATCACAACCTCAACATCGTGGTTGCCATTCAAGGCCTTAGGGATATTCCTTTCACCTACATATGTGTTCGCGTTATGGTGAATAAGTTTCGCATGTAAGGTTAAAGGGTTTACAGGGTCTGTCCATTCTACACCCACATGCCCAGACAGATGGCCAAAGCTATTCAAAACTAATCCACATTCAAAATCAAAGGTGCCATAGATTGTTGTGGGCAACACATACCTCACGCCTGGGGTTATTTCAACAGACCTCTTAGGATAATAGACGGTCTCTACCCCTAAATTAAACCACAGGTTGGGGTTAAGCTGATACCCCGTCACTACTTCTAGCGACAGGCCGTTTCGTGTATAGTAAAAATTGACATCTGGAAGTCTGATAGCATTCCACGTAAATGTTCGAACGGTGGGGTCACCTGTTTTCACAAAGTTCCAAAACCCAGATAAAAATGAATATGTGGTGCTGCTTAGTAATAAAGAAGCAAAGCCGCCATATTGAATGTTGTCAATATTAAAATTTGGGCGGTATGTTTTATAGTAATCTATAATGTACCCAATGTCACTTGCGTTAGATGCGATCCAGCCGCTTTTTTGCTTGGCTGCGTAAGTGATGCTTCCTGTTTTGCTACGCAGGTAGGGGCCAAAATAGGCTATGTGACCGTTAAATCGATAGATTCTGTCTGCAATCTCGCTTCCTAATCGTGACTCATTGTTGAGCCCCCCGGCCACTATTGGTAGCTTGTGCGTATGCTTAGTAGGCGTAAAATTACCATTTACAGACGCGTCCGAAATCAACCCTAAATAATATGCAGCATCAAAATAGTACCACAGAACCGAAGAGTGCTTAGTCGTAGCTTTCCCAAAAATTTGAACATCATAATCTACGCCGTTATTTTTAATAAAAGCCCTCATGCCGCGAGCATGACCAAACTCGTGATATGCCGGCAAGTAAGGCCACCACTTTTCTTTAAAAAGCCACAGGCTGTCAGGTTTGTTAAGCTCTCCCCCCAGGTATGGCAAGTGTAACAAAAAGTCTGCAACTACCAATGCCGCCCTGGACTTTTCGCCTTCAGTTATCTTGGCAGCTTGATCAAACACCCAGCTGTATGCTTGAATAGTTGTTAGGGGTAAATGCTTCATACCTTCGTTAGAGTTAAAGTCTTCATTATACCCCAAGGACAGCGTAATGCGCCGCTTGATATCTGTGGGGGGTGTTTCTGAGTTAACGGTTGGTGTGGTTAATAGCAGCCCAATAGGCAAAAAGAGTTTCTTCCATGCGTTCATTTTTGTTCCTTTTATTCACGTCAGGATACGAGAAATTCTGCAGGTTTTCAATACTTTTTGCGCACCCAAATTGAACAGATGTTGCGCCCGTTTGGGGATCTTTTGCGGTATAAACACACTGAGCACACACTTGTTTCATCATACACTGCAAATGAGCGTGAACATGCGTATACGCAGGGATCGAAATCTTAGGAAGCAATGAAGTGATAAACTGTTGAATATACACAGACGACCCGACCACAAACACACTGTCAAAACCATCGAAATCTATCAGTGTTATATAATCTAAGCTTTCAACCAATTGGTGTATAACATTGGATAAGTGTTGCATCACAGGATTTACAATTCCCTCTGGGGCTTGTGGATCAACCAGAATTAATACTCGGTGATCAGGCGGGATCCCTAACTTAGATCCCGCGGGTCCCATCAGAAACACGCGATCGCCAACTCGCAATTCTTTCAGTTGACGCGTTGACGCCCCAACCATTTTGATATTAAAAGATATCGTTCCGCGTTCGGCTTCTATCTTTGCGGGGGAAAGAGGGATTGATTCTGTAAACGCTCGCCCGTAGGGTTGTAATTTATAAAACTGACCGGCCTGGTATGTCTTAGCAGCAGCAACAGAGCGAACGGTTAGGTGAACATGATCTTTCTCAACAGAGATTGCATCAACCGTGCTGATAAAGTCCATGGCGTTAAACGGTATTGAGTGTGGCGAATGTTGCAGTAAAGCTTTATGAATGATGGGCGCAGCTGCTTTTGCACTTGCTAACGCCTTTACAACGCTACCTGAGTATTTTGGATGTAAATCCCCAAGGTATGACACACATCGCCCATCTTTTGATTGTGCAACAAAAAAAGGCTTATCATCCAAGGGTCTAAAAAAGTCTCCCGCAAGGTGCAGCTCTGAAAACTCAGAAGCCAGAACAGTGTTAGGTTTTGTTCCTGCTGCAACTAATAAGGTTTTTATTGGGATAGACTTTACAGTTCCAGCCACATTAAAGTCCACAGATTCCAATCGTCCGTCTTCCCCCACATGAATCTGGGCGGGAGCAGCCTCTTCAACAAACTGCACACCCTCTATTAATGCTTTTTCAAGCTCATGAGGGTTGAGGCGGTACGATGGTGCCTCATGCAGTTTTTTGCGGTAATAAATAGTAACCCCGCCCCACTGATTCAAATACGGCAAATAGTTTGGAGTTCTGCGCTCAGCCTTTGCCAAGGCTGTTTCGTCACTCAGTGTTTTTCCATGAGTTAAGAACTCATTTGCGACGTCTGGATCTAGGTCGAGAATGCTTTGAGCTGCAAGATCCCCCTCTGCGCTCAAAACCTCAGTATATCGGTGATAAAAGTTCATTACTTGATGTGAATAGTACGCCAATGCCTCGGTCGCAGTATCGACGGCCGTTAACCCGCCACCAATTACAGCAAGTGGCAGCCTGATGCGCAAGGGTGTCTTGGTGGTCAGTTTTGAAGCATCCCCCAGATGCAACGCCATCAAAAAGTCTGAAGCCAACCGAACGCCAGGTGCCGTCATATGCTCAACCGGCAGCATCGTTGGCGAACCCGCGCCCAAACACAACGCAATATGATCAAATCCATACTCATTAAAGGTGGAATCAAACGTTAAACTGCTGCCAAATCGCACACCATCCAAACATCGATACAATGCTTGACGCTCTAACAAAAGACGAATGACAAGCAAAAAGTTCTTTTCCCACCGAACGGTAATGCCATATTCGGCCACCCCCCCAAACCCTTTGGCATAACGGGCTGACAACGCTTCGAAATGATCCCCAATTCGATGAATGGGTTGAGCGGGATCTTTTAACATGTCGGGAAGGGGGGCAATCTTTAATCCGTCAATAGCGGTAACTGTGTGCCCTTGCTGCAGTAACAAATGTGCCACTGCGAACCCAGATGGCCCTTGACCGACAACCAAAACATGATACCCAGATCTTGGCTTAGGAAAAGGGGTTTCACGATTTAAGGGATTCCACCGTGTCAGCAAGCTATAGATCTCAAACCCATAGGGCAGCTCTAATACCTGCTTTAAAAGGCGGGTTTCAATAGAGGGAATATCCACAGGATCTTGTTTTTGAAAAATACAACTGCGCGAGCAATCATAGCATATACGATGCCCCGTTGCAGCAACCATAGGGTTATCCAGCGTCACAACCGCAAGGGCTGCGATAATCTGACCATGTTCAAACAACACGTTCATCTCTGAGATTTTTTGATCCAAAGGACACCCAGACAAAGGCTGCCTCAACGCATCGTTTCTATAGTTTGCATCATCTGCTTTAAAGCCAGAACGACAGGTATCTTTGCCACGATCATGACACTTGATACAATAAAATGCCTCATCCACCGCTTTTGCCACATCCACGCCTTCATCGCTTAAATCAAATGTTGATCGAGGCTTTGTGGCGCAGGCGGTTATTTCGTTTTGATCATTTTTTTGTATGGGAAATCGCTGCAACGGCAGGATTGCCTCTGGTTTTTTAAACAAAAACCCCTCTACGTGGCGAGCGCTTCCCTCTTCAGAGTAATGTGCCCATGCTGCATACTGTCTAAAAAGATCAACCACAGCATCATCTTTGCGACTAAGCGCCGCCAACCCCAGCTGCGCAAATAGGGCCTCGTTACAAGGATCTATTTGCTGCCCCAGGCGCACAGAAAGTTGCTGAAGAATCTTATCTCCATCAAGCGCTGATGCACCTTTGTAGGTATAAAGTGCCTCTCGTTGAATAAAGTTGCGCTTAAAGTGACTTGTAAAGCGATATGTATCATGAGCATCATAATTGTCCTGAGCCTGGGGCCCTATTCCAAAAAGATCGACAATAAAATGCTCTATTTCCAAAGCCAGCGGTATAATATGATCGGCTAGTGGTTGTTCTTTTGTATACAATTCCCAATAAAGCGCTGTGTCTTTCTTAGAAAGAAAGTCTAAAAAGTGCTGATGCAACAGCATAAGTTTCTGGCTGTCGTATAAGTCTTTCCAATCAAGCCCCAGATTTAATCTCATTTATGCGCGCTTTAATAGTTTGAATACTTAACTTTTATCATAAAATGAGGGCGATACACAAAACTTTCGCGGTGTTCCTTGGGGTGACCCATTGTTAGGACCACGGGGGAGAGAAAACTCCCGTTTTTTAGGGTATCAATTAACCAGTTGAAGCTGCTGATAATTCAGCAAACTTCTGAGACGTTTTTTGCTCAGAAAGCGTCGTAATGGTTGAAACTATATGCCTTAAGAGTCCTGAAATATTTGATGAAGTTAGTCTTGACCCTAAAATCAATCGCGCTACATTTCTGTAATTTTGACAAAGATCATGATACGCTATAAACCTTTCACCTAATCTGCCAGGCATATAATAGCTAAATTTATAGCGCGATGCGCAAAACTTGGGGGCAAGCCCCATAACTGTTGAAAGTGACTAGAAGAAAAA
>CAZMBF010000025.1:1021-8913 GCA_964564365.1 uncultured Alphaproteobacteria bacterium | reverse complement strand
AGTAGCCCCCACTAACAGTCGCGTATTAATTACAGGTGGAAATGGTGTTGGAAAAGAAGTGGTGGCTCGGGCACTTCATAAGCAATCAAGACGATCTAGTGCTCCCT
The DNA here is from genome assembly GCA_964564365.1 of uncultured Alphaproteobacteria bacterium. Taxonomy (GTDB): domain Bacteria; phylum Pseudomonadota; class Alphaproteobacteria; order UBA6184; family UBA6184; genus Bodonicaedibacter. The sequence goes on along the minus strand of CAZMBF010000025.1, from coordinate 8,806 downwards.
TTATCTCATATAACTGCGCCTTAAAACGCAAAGAAGACATCGAGCGCGATCTATTTGGCTGTGAAGATGAAGATAACAGACATCAAGGTTTGCTGGAAAAAGCAAATAAAGGAACGTTATTCCTGGATGAAATTTCAGCGATGCCGTTAGCTGTACAAAAGCGTTTAGCCAACGTATTGCAAGAACAAAAGTTCTCCCCCTTAAACTCTAACCGCAAAATTAACTTTGATGCACGAATCTTCTCTGCCTCTGCCTTTGACTTAAAGCGTTTAATTGAAACCGGAAAATTCTTAGAAGACTTATTCATTCGGATTAACTTGGTTTCAATTCGTGTACCATTTTTACGCGAACGTCGCGAGGAAATTGCTCCGATGTTTGATTTCTTTATGCAAAGTATTTGCAAATTGTATGGAAAAACACCTAAAAAGTTATCTCCAGAAGCATTATCTGCCGTGGAAAGCTATCATTGGCCTGGCAACGTTCGACAACTCAAAAATCTAGTTGAATGGTTGGTGATTATGGAACGCCACAATACTGTAGAGTCTCAAACACATATTACACTCAAGGACCTTCCATCAGAGATCTCGGGATCCTCGCCTATCCAGGTCAATTGGATGAAGGGACTAGATGTGATGTCGCTTCCCTTACGCGAAGCACGTGAACTGTTTGAGCGTTATTATCTAACATCTCAAATCAGTCGTTTTTCTGGAAATATTTCGCAAACTGCTAACTTTGTTGGCATGGAAAGATCTGCCCTTCATCGTAAATTAAAAAGCTTAAACCTGAACGAAGATTCAAAAACCACTGAAGTTGTCTGATGAGAGTAATTGTTTGTGGGGCCGGCCAAGTCGGAACGAATGTAGCGCGATATTTAAGCGAAGAAAACATATCTGTATCCATTATCGATACATCTATCGACCCCCTACAAGAACTTAACAATATCGACATCCTAACAGTTACAGGCTCTGCAACATATATCAAAACCTTAGAGGCCGCAGGAATTCGCGATGCCGATGCGATACTTGCAGTCACCCGATCTGACGAAGTGAACATGTTAATTTGTCAAATTGCACATTCTTTATATAAAACGCCCTTGAAAATTGCCAGAATTCGAAGTCAAGAATACCTATCCACTACATGGTCAGCGCTTTATAATGCTGAAAACATTCCTGTTGATGTTATTATTTCTCCAGAACGTGAGGTTGCAAGTTATATTGCAGAAAACCTATCTTACACGGGTGGTTTTGATATGTTTACCTTGTTTGATAACATGGTTCAATCAATCTCAACCTTCTGCACACATGACTCGAAACTAATTGACCACCCTCTGAAAATGATGCCGCTAATGGTGCAGAACCTTCCTTTTAAAGTTTTGGCAATTGGACGAGACCGCCGAACCTTCGTGCCTACTGAAGATACTATTTTTCAACTTAATGACGTTGTGCATTTCTTGGTGAATAAGCATCAACTGCATGATGCTTTATCATTATTTGGCCATGACCATACTGAATTATCGCGTCTAATTATTATCGGAGGGGGCGCCGTAGGGTTTTCGCTTGCAAAATACTTAGAGCAAGAATCTCCGGACTTAATCGTTAAGATTCTAGAGTCAAATAAAACGCGTGCTGAAGCTATTGCACCAAAACTTAGAAAAGCGATTGTTTTACACGGCAAGGGTTTAGATAAAGAACTGTTGTTAGAAGCCAACATTCAAACCACTGACACCGTAGTCAGCGTTACAAACGATGAAAACGTAAATGTCTTGATGTCGTTATTTGCGAAAGAGTTTCAAGTAAAACGAACATTAGCGTTAGTCAACAGTGATATGTATATACCGTTGTCTTCGGCCTTAAAAGTCAATGCTTTGATACACCCACACAAAATTACGATTCTAAGTATTCTAAAACACATCCGCAGTCGCCGAGATTTAAAAACGATCCACACCCTACCCGACTACTCTTGGGAGTTAATGGAAATACAAGTGCAGGATAGTGTTGAGGCTGCTGGTCTAACTGCTGATGAAGTCTACAAGAAAACCTATGGTCATGTTATGGCGATATATAGAGATGAACAGGTTATTTTTGCACATCACAACACGCAAATTCACAAAGGCGACTTTATTGCGATTCTAATAAAGCCACAACACCGAAGAAAACTTGAGAACTTATTCGTATCACAGCATCAGTTCTTTTGATGGCGCACCCGGCGGGATTCGAACCCACGACCTTTACCTCCGGAGGGTAACGCTCTATCCAGCTGAGCTACGGGTGCTAAAGACTGAATCACCATAATCAATATAAGCAATATTGTCAATCTATCTCAACACTACAAAAACGCGTTTATAAAATTAATGATATCTCGAATATACCTGGCATACAAGGGAAAGTCAGGATCATTTGAGATTGGAAGAACTTTCATACCTTTTGGCACTACGAAACCAGGCTCCTTAAGTCGTCTTACATCGATGGAGATAGTAATACTTTGTAGAAAACAGATCTAAAGGATCCGCGCCTATACACTTAACTCATATCAAACTGCACCCAAAAGTTACAATAATCCCGACGATTATCTGATTCTTTCGATTTCTTCAAAGGCTAACTTTGCAAGCTTTCTAAATTCTCCTGTGATTAAACTCATTTTATCCGGAGCTGTCGTAAGCTCAAATTGCATCATCGTCACAATCTCGGTACTTTGATGCGCTGTGATCTGAAACTCACTAACGCCAATAAACCTTGGTAATGCAATGATATACTCCTTAAGATCTGGATCATGTAACAGCTGCTTTCCAACATCTTCTAAAATATGTACGGTTCGTTTTAACAGAAACCCAGACGGCAATGGGATTGTTAGTTTTTCAGCATTATAGTCACGAGATTGATTTGTAATCGCCCCGATATTACTGAAGGGAATAAAATTCAGATATCCGCGGCTATCTCGTAAATGTAATTTACGCAAGGTTATGTTTTCGATTACCCCCGTAATTCCACCCACGGTAATTTTGTCCCCAATATTAAAGTCGTTTTCTTGTACAACTAATAATCCGTTCATAAAGTCTTCGATAATTGATTTGCTGGCTAAACCGATACCCAAACCCAAAACGCTAAAGCTTGCAACAATCGGCATAACGTTAATGTTAAGTTCTATCAGTAGCAATAAGCCAGACACGATCAACACCACCAGCTTACTTAAGCGATCCAAAATTGGCATAAAGGTTTTTAATTGCTTGTTGCGACCAATAATTTTTTGAGAGCTGTTAAAAATACGATTTAACCCATGCATGACCAATACGGTTAAAGCCACGATAATAAAAATGCCAAACAGTTTATCTGATAACCATGTGGTACTGAACCCCTGCATTTCGATTAAGGGCTCCACCCAACGGTAAATCAAATGCACAACGGTAATAAAAGCTAATACATCTATAAGACGATGAGTAACCGCTGTAATAGTACCACCCTGCGATCCTTCAACTGAAAAATGCTGAGTTGAAGACTCCATCACATAGGCTGCAATGCTTAAAACTAACAGTGAAACTAATGTAATACCTAACTGGTCTCTAAAATAAACGAACATCGCATCATTTCGCACAAACCAGGCAATATACATCATTACAACAGCAATCACGATAACGTAATGCACACACAATGATATCCCGTGTTGAACCCCTGCTAATATTCGATGGTTAGTACTTGTTAAGGGTCTAAACAACATACCTTCAATGACATGTTGATATCGCTTTAAAAAGAAAAGACTGATGACTAAAACAAGCCCGAAAAACAACTGTGATAATGGCCGTGGAAATATAGATGTTTCAGATATCGAAAGCGTTAAATCTTTGAAATATGCATATCCCCCACACAGCAACGTTACGGCAAATACTGCACGCGCTAATGATTTTCGATGGTCAGGGTTTACAGGCAAAACACCTTTGGAAATCGCTAAGCGCAATACCACGAATCCCAGTTGCACCAGTGTAATCGTTAAAATATTCTCTTCCTCATAGGCAAGCTCATTAACGTCTTCAATAAAGTGAGATTTGATAACATAAGCCCCAATAAAAAAGACACCAATTCCGATGAATGTACGTATAATTGTTCGCAGGTCAGCGTGCCTATCTAATCGCCCAAATAATGGAGGAGCTGCACCTCCTATAAAATAGGCCAAAAAGATTTGTAACAGCAGCGCTGACAAAACCACATATAATAACGACACAAGCTGATCATATCCCTCTGTTTTGAAGAGATCTTCGTCAACATGAATGTTCCAGGTTTCTTCTTGCACTAATCCATTTGCAAAGCTTTTAACCTCTAACATTACTGACTTTAAAAAGCTTTTAATCTCAACAACAGCATTCATAAACATAAACTGCTGAGGTTGAATCGCATTTGATTGAGTCAATGTTTTTAAGGTATTCACTAAAGTTGCCCGCTCAGTATCAGTTTCAAGGGTTCGAATTAGATCTTGTACTTTTAGATCTTTTTGAGATTGAGGTGCGGGTGTATCAACCGGTGTGAGCATCGCCTCTGCCGGTAGTGCCTCTTCAGACACCTCATCAACTGGAGCGCTATCCTCAACTGTAACGTCTTCCTCTGTGTCAGCAGCACCATAGGAGGCTGAGTTGATGGTTCCATATATTAGAAACAAGGAAATAAATAATCGTAACACCATGAAGATACCTTTAATATTTTGCATTTATGGAAAGTATATCCCGATACAACTGTGTATTCCAACTTATTTTTAGAGATATATTGCACAAGAAAAAGAGGGTTGTAATAACCTTTTGCGGGTTAAACTTTAATACACCAATGCTAACAATGGTTCGCTTGACCCATATATATAATGTGTACCCAACATATTGGTTCTCATCCGAAATAAACATATGATACACTTAGCGCAGTACATTTATAGGTAAGATTATGGATTTTTTTCTAATAGGATTAGTTGTTGTGGGCGCTATTGCCCTCATCATACTATTTTCATCTCTGTTTACAGTTGAGCAGCAATCTACTGCCGTAATCGAGCGTTTCGGTCGATTTTTACGAACAGCTCAGGCCGGGTTAAATATTAAGATCCCTTTTGTTGATCAAATTCAGGGACGTGTAAGCCTTCGTGTCCGTCAATTAGACGTTGCAGTTGAAACCAAAACATTAGATAACGTGTTCGTAGACATCGTTGCATCTGTGCAATATCGTGTTCTGCCAAAAAAAGTCTATGAAGCCTTTTATATCTTAGATAATGCAGAGGCTCAAATTCAAGCTTTTGTATTTGACGTGATTCGTGCACGGGTGCCGTTAATTAACCTGGATGATGTGTTCTCAAAAAAAGACGATATCGCAAACTCTGTAAAAGACGAATTGCAAGAACAAATGAATGACTTTGGATATGACATCATCAAAGCCTTAGTCACTGATATCAACCCTGACAATCGCGTTAAGACAGCCATGAACGAAATTAACGAAGCTCAACGCTTGCGTGTGGCAGCCATGGAACGTGGTGAAGCTGAAAAGATCTTGAAAGTCAAACAAGCAGAGGCTGAATCTGAAAGCAAAATCTTGCAAGGTAAAGGTGTCGCGGGGCAACGTCGTGCCATTATGGAAGGACTTAAAGAATCTTTGGGTGAATTCCAAAAACAAATCGGAGACACCAGCCCAAGAGACGCCATGACATTAATTATGATGGCACAATATTTCGATACGTTAAAAGATCTTGGTCTACACAGCCAACAAAACACCATTCTGATTCCACATTCACCCTCCGCAATGAATGACTTTTTTGATCAAATGCGCAATGCGATCATTACTGGGCAAAAAGCCTCGGAAACAGCTGTAAAACCAACTAAAAAACAATAATAACAATAAGAAGGTAATACTATGAATAAGGTGTTTATATACGAAGCAAAACGCACCCCCATGGGGTCGTTTATGGGGGAACTAATCTCAAAAACTGCAATCGAACTGGGGGCGGCAGCAGTTAAAGCTATTATCTCTGAAATTACCCCCGATGCGGTTCAAGAAATAGTCATGGGATGTGTATTACCTGCAGGTTTAGCTCAAGCCCCTGCACGACAGGTCGCTTTAGGTGCAGGTCTTTCTAACCACACTCAAGCTTCAACCATTAACAAGGTCTGTGGTTCTGGCTTAAAAGCAATCATGATGATGGCCGACAGCATTCAGTTGGGACGAACAACGCTTGGTATTGCGGGCGGTATGGAAAGCATGAGCAATGCCCCCTACCTTCTTCCTAAAGTACGCCAGGGCTATAAATACGGCCACACACAACTAATTGACCACATGGCATTCGATGGCCTTGAAGATGCCTATGAACGCGGTCTGTCAATGGGTGTGTTAGCCGAGCGACTTGCAGAGGCGTACTCATTTTCTCGGGACGCACAGGATACCTATGCTATTCAGACCACCACCAAGGCTCAAAACGCTATGGAAAGTGGCGCCTTTCAATCGGAAATCACCCCTATAACGATTGATGGAAAAACGCCGTACACAATGGAACAGGATGAAGGTCCCCGCAAGGCAAAACCAGATAAAATCCCACAACTGCGTCCTGCATTTAAAAAAGATGGCACCATTACTGCTGCTGCATCCAGCCCCATTTCAGATGGCGCAGCGGCATTGCTCATCGGCTCAGAAGACGCAGCTCAACATCATGGGCTAAAACCACGCGCTATCATTAAGGCCTATGCCTTATATTCTCATGAACCTCAGTGGTTTACAACAGCTCCTGTAAATGCCATAAAAACCACCCTTGATTTAGCGGGCTGGTCAATCGACGACGTGGATCTGTTTGAAATTAATGAGGCATTCGCGGTTGTTCCAATGGCAGCAATCCGTGATTTAAACATCCCCACTGAAAAGGTAAACATTCATGGTGGTGCTCTTGTTTTAGGACACCCTCTAGGTGCCTCCGGAGCACGCGTTGTTGTAACACTGTTGCATGCCCTTGAACGTCACAGTTTACGCAAAGGTATAGCCGCACTGTGTATTGGGGGGGGAGAAGGTGTTGCAGTTGCCATAGAACGCATTTAAGCTAATTACTATAAACAAACCTTAGATAAAAATACACAGTTGTTTAATTTAAAGCGATAGCTAAGTTTATGAATCATTCTGAACCATTCTGGGATACCTTGCTAACTCTTACAAAACAAGCTGCAATCAATAATGAAGTGCCCGTGGCTGCAGCATTGGTCCATCAAAACAAAATTATCGCCAGCGCGCATAACCAAGTTGAAGCCCACAACAACCCAACACTCCATGCCGAAATGTTGGTTCTGTATGAAGGCTATAAGCAGCTTGGAAAATATCTATCAGAATGTGATCTATATGTCTCATTAGAGCCGTGCCCTATGTGTGCGTGGGCGATTAGATTATCACACATCAAACGCTTATATTTCGGCGCCTATGACCCAAAAGGCGGTGGGGTTGAGCATGGCCCACGCCTTTTGGATAACCTAGCACGCATTCAAGTATTCGGTGGATTTCATGAACAGGACTTCTCAAAATACCTTACTAGCTTTTTTTCTAGAAAGCGCGACACACCCTCACGACCATAATACTTCTTGTGCCCTTTTGCGTTTGTATTAGTTTTCACAATATGCTTAGATTGGGTGTGTTTAGTTTCTTCGTAGGCGTATGGATCTATTGATCATGAAAGAGCATTCATCCCCATAAAAACTGCTGTTATTGCGATATATTTCATATTATTTTTCTTTTGATATCGTTAACTAATGAATAAATTATCAAAAATAAATTAACAAAAGGTAAAAGCCTCTTG